>JAOAHX010000022.1 GCA_026415035.1 Thermodesulfobacteriota bacterium
GGGGTTCCTGTTCGCGAGCCCATCAAGGAGGACCTGAGCCTGCCCGTGGGAAAGGTCGAAAATGATCGTTTTACAGGCATCCGGTTTCCTTTCAATGTCACTGCCCCTACCGGCTGGAAGATTGCCACCCAGTTCCCCCCCTTCATGTTGGAATTGGGTTATGAGAAGGAAGGCTTAGAGGAATCCGAAGTCTTTATCTATAATCCCTTAACCCAATCGAATATCCAGTTCGACTTCACACCTGCCGGTCGTTATTCGAGATTCAGTCAGGAGAAGATGGAAAATCTGGTTACAGCAGCCGCCGGTGGTTTTAAGAAAGAATTGGAGGGAGAACATGGGAAGGGGATCGAGGTCTCCTTCGGCCCGACCGAGCCCGTCCGCCTCAAAGGGGTTCAATATGCCGCCAAAAAGTCGGCGACCTACCACGTCAAGGGGATCAAAAGAGAACAAGGTTGGATTTATGGGTTTGCCGAGCCCTACCAGATCTTCATCCTCTTCATGATCGTTGAGAAGGAGGGGAGCAAGGACCGGGAGGATTTAAAAGCGATCTTAGAGTCCTTTGAGGTCTTTCCGGATAAAAAATAGGAAGAAAGGAGAATTCAAATGGCCGAAAAAGGAGAAGGGAAGGTTTACAAATGTAAAACCTGCGGGATGGTGACGACGGAGAAGGGACATCTCTGTGATCCCCAGGAGATTAAAAAGGCTTATACCTGCGAATATTGCGGGGTTACGGTATCCAACCCCCGGCATGTTTGCAAACCCAAGGCCGCCAAGTTGAACTACGTTTGCGAGGCCTGTGGCCGTGTGGCCGTCTTTCAGGAGGACTTGTGTAAACCGGTTGAGATCGGGAAATAGGAGGGTTTCCCTACCGGGGGGCTTTGGCTTCGGGATTCTCCCAGCCCATCAATCCGAAGGGTTGATGGGCTTTTTGTTTTCCTGGGGTGGCTCCGGCCATGAGGGAGCCAGACTCTCTCCGGTTGAATTTTGTCGGGAGATTGATTAAGTTTATTTAGGTTTTTTGTTCCGAGCATCGAGGGAATTTCGAATCAAAAGGGGGACACCATGGAGATTGTGGAACTGAAAAAGGGGATTTACTGGGTCGGGGCGATCGACTGGAATGTAAGGGATTTTCACGGCTATTCGACCCCTACGGGGACGACTTACAATGCCTATCTCGTCTTAGATGAGAAGAATGTCCTCATCGACGTCGTCAAAACGCCTTTTTACCTCGAGATGGTGGGCCGGATTTCAGAAATTCTGGATCCCTCCAAGATCGACGTCATCGTCTCCAACCATGTGGAGATGGATCACTCAAGCTCCCTCCCTCAACTGGTTGAGCGGATCGGGAATCCTTTGATCCTGACCTCCGAGAGAGGCCAGAAGGGACTGGCGAAGCATTACCAGAGGTCGATGAATTTCAAGGTGGTGAAGACAGGCGAGACCTTTCCCATCGGCCGAAGGACCCTCACGTTCGTCGAGGCCCCCATGCTTCACTGGCCGGACAGCATGTTCACCTATATCCCGGAAGAGCGGGTTTTGTTTCCGAACGACGCCTTCGGTCAGCACATCGCCACCTGCCAGAGATTCGAGGACGAGGTCTGCACGGACGTGATGAAACACGCCGCCAAGTATTTTGCGAACATCCTCTGGCCCCTGGCGCCCTTGATTCTCAAAAAGATCGACGAGGTGGTGAAGATGGGGATTCCCATTGATGTGATCGCCCCAAGCCATGGCCTCATCTGGAGGAAAGACCCCCAGCGAATCCTTCAGGCCTATGTCGACTGGAGCCAGGGGAAGACTTCCCAGAAGGTCCTCGTCGTCTATGACACGATGTGGGGAAGCACGGAATTGCTGGCCAAGGCGATCTTAAAGGGGTTGGTCGAGGAGGGGGTCGATGCCAAACTCCTCCACCTCCGGTCGAATCATCGAAGCGATATCATCGAGGAGATGCTCGAAGCCAAGGGCGTCCTGTTAGGGTCTCCTACGCTGAATAACGGGATGTTTCCCACCATGGGCGATTTCCTCACCTACATGAAAGGATTGAAGCCGACGGGGAAACGATTCGGCCTCTTCGGCTCCTATGGCTGGGGCGGGGGGGCGATCAAGGAGATGCGCAAGAGCCTCGAAGAGGAGAGGTTCGAGGTCTGGGAGAAGGAGCTGGCTGCCCAGTACATCCCCGATCCCGACGAGATCAAGAGGGCCATCGAATTTGGGAAGGAATTCGCGAAGAGGTTAAGCTCGTGAGACGGGGCCGATCAGCCCATGTCCCTTTCAGCCACGTGGGGGGTGCCTGATGGAACATCCAGTCTATGGTCCGGTGGTGATCGACCATTTCACCCATCCGAGGAATATGGGCGAGATGGAGAATCCGGATGGAGTGGGAGAGGCGAAGAATCCTGTCTGCGGAGATTCGATGAGGCTCTACCTTAAGGTGGAGTCGGGCCGGATCGTCGATGTCAAATTCCTCACCTTCGGCTGCGGGGCGGCGATCGCCTCTTCCAGCCTTGCCACCGAGATGATCAAGGGAAAGACGATCGAGGAGGCCCTGCAGATCAAGGACGAGGATATCGTCAAGGCCCTTGGAGGCCTTCCCGAGTCCAAGATCCACTGCTCCGTCCTCGCGGAGATGGCGATTCGGGCAGCGGTGGAGGATTACCGAAAAAGAAGGGCCGGGAACTGAATCCATGGTCGGAAAAGAAGCAAGCCTCCGGTTATTAAACGATCTGGTTCAGCGTTCTCCGGCGGACCAGACCGAAGCCGTGCTCCTCACGGAGGACTCCTCTCTAACACGATTTGCCCGCAACCGCATCCATCAGCACGTCGCCGAGAGGAATGCCACGTTGATCCTCCGGGTCATCCAAGGAAAAAGGATCGCCGTTTTGACCACCAACCGCCTCGGCCGTTCCTCTTTAAAAGACCTCCTTCAGAGGGCCATCGGCGTCGCCGAGGCCCAGCCCCCCAACGAGGAGTTCGTCTCTCTTCCCACGCCGCAGACGATCCCGGAGATCGAGACGTTTTGCCATGAGATCGAGCGGCTCACCCCGAACAGGAAGGCGGCCCTGATCCAGGAGGTCTTCAAAAGCATCAAGGAGAGGGGGCTTGAGGTCTCCGGGGCCTTTTCCAACGGGAAGGTCGAGGTCGCCATCGTCAACTCCCTCGGGGTGGAGGCCTACCAGAAGTACTCGGATCTCTTCGTCCATCTCATCGTCCAGAACCAGGAGGGATCGGGTTACGCCAGTTTCGTCTCGAGGGATCCCGACGAGCTCGATCTCCCCTCCCTCGTCCAAGAGGCGGTCCGAAAGATCCACGGGAGGCCGCCCCTTCCGATTGAACCGGGGGAATATGAAGTGGTCCTGGAGCCCTATGCGGTGAGCGAGCTTCTCTCCTTTCTCGGATATCTCGGGTTCCACGCCCTGGCTTTTCAGGAGGGACGAAGCTTCTTTTGCAACCAGTTGGGGCAGAAGATGGTGGACGAGAAAGTGACGATCTATGATGACGGCCTTGATCCCCTGGGACTGCAGGTCCCCTTCGATTTCGAGGGCGTTCCCAAACAGAGGGTGGTCTTTTTCGAGGAGGGGGTCGCCAAGGCGGTGACTTACGACTCTTTCACCGCCAACCGGGAGGGGAAGAAGTCGACGGGCCATGCCCTCGTGGCCCCCAACCCCGAAGGCCCGATCCCCATTAACTTGTTGATGAAGGAAGGGACCTCCTCTCTGGAGGAGATGATTCGGTCGGTCCGAAAGGGGATCTACGTGACCCGGTTTCACTACACCAACGTGGTGGAGCCGATGAGGGCTGTGGTGACGGGCATGACCCGGGATGGCACCTTTCTGATCGAGGAGGGCGAGATCAAGGCCCCCCTGAAGAACCTCCGGTTCACCGAATCGATCCTCCGAGCCCTCTCGAGGGTGAGCGCCGTTTCAAAAGAGCGGAGGGTCTGCTCGGAGGGGACGGTCTATTCTCGGCGCTTCGTCACCGGCGTGGTGGCCCCTGCGATCAAGGTGGACGGGTTTTATTTTTCAGGAGTCTCCACCCTGTAGGTCCTTTCGAAGGGGAGAGGATTTTGATGAAGGAGCTTATCGCAAGCGTTCTTGACCTCGCCGACCTCAAAAAGGTGGATTACGCCGACCTTCGCGTGGTGCACCGATGGACCGAGGAGATCGGCGTCAAGAACGGTCGGATTGAAGCCTATTCCTACGACGAGGATTCGGGATTCGGCATCCGGGTCCTTTACCGGGGGGCATGGGGTTTCGCCTGCAGCTCCAAAATGACGAAGGTCGAGATGGAGAAGGCCTTGACGAAAGCCTTAAAGATTGCCAAGGCCAGCTCGAAGGCCGGGGGGGGTGAGGTGTTTTACCCCTCCTTGCCCGGCCGGGTGGACCGGTATCGGACGCCCATTTCAAAAGATCCCTTCGAAGTTCCCCTCGAAGAGAAGTTGAGCCTCCTCTTCTCCAGCGATGGAATTTTAAGGAGAAATCCAGGGGTGAAGATCTCGGAGGCCTTTATGGGAGCCTACCGGACCGAGAAGATTTTCGCCTCCACCGAAGGCTCCTATATTGAACAGGAGATCATCGAGTGTGGCGCTGGAATCTCGGCCACGGCGATCGAGGGCGGAGAGGTCCAGGTGAGGTCCTATCCCAACTCCTTCAGGGGAAACTTCGCCACCCGGGGGTTCGAATGGGTCGAATCGCTGGCCCTGCAGGCTCACGCGGAAAGGATCGCCGAGGAGGCGGTTCGGCTTCTCTCGGCCAAACCCTGCCCTTCGAAGGTCACAACCCTGATCCTCGACGGATCCCAGCTCGCCCTTCAGATTCACGAATCGATCGGCCATCCGATCGAGTTGGATCGGGTGTTAGGGACCGAGGCGAGTTATGCGGGGACCAGTTTTATTTCGCCCCAGATGGTGGGATCTTTTCGATATGGGTCGGAGATCGTCCATGTCGTTGCCGATGCCACCTATCCCGGGGGCCTGGGCACTTTCGGTTACGACGACGAAGGGATCCCGGCCCAGAGGGTTCCGATCATCTCCCAAGGCATTCTGGTCAACCTCCTCACCTCCAGGGAGACCTCCCCTGTGCTGGGCAAGGAGAGCAACGGCACGATGAGGGCAGACGGCTGGAATCGCATCCCCTTGATCCGGATGACCAACATCAACCTCGAGCCAGGGGAGTGGACCTTGGAGGGGATGATCGCCGATACCGAAGAGGGAGTGTTTCTCTCCACCAACCGGAGCTGGTCGATCGACGACAAGAGGATCAACTTTCAGTTCGGGACGGAGATCGGCTGGGAGATCAAGGGCGGGAAGCTGGGGGAGATGATCAAAAATCCGACCTATACTGGCATCACCCCAAAGTTCTGGGGCTCCTGCGATGCCATTGCCAACCGGGATCACTGGCAGATGTGGGGGACCCCCAACTGCGGAAAGGGAGAGCCTGGGCAGGTGGCCCATGTGGGCCACGGGGCCTCACCGGCTCGGTTCAGGAATGTCCAGGTGGGGGTGATGAAATAAAGGGGAATCGGGAGGGATGCCCCTCTTGGGCTCACCCTTCTTTTTTGGTGACGTCCTCGGCGTAGCCTTCCCGGAAGCCCTCGACGACCTTCTCTGAAACCTTTTTGGTGGCCTCAAAGAGTTTCTTCAGGCCTTCTTTAAAAAGTTCCTTGGCCTCTTCCAGTTCCGGGTCCTTCTCCTCTCTTTTCATTGATCATCTCGGAAAGGGGCCTTGGTGGCCTCAACCCATCGATCCCTGGGGTTTACTTGGAAACCTTAGGAACGTCTTTTCCCATCCGCTTCATTTTTTCAATCTGGGCTTTCAGGCGGTTCGCCCTTTCGCTGTTCGGATCGACCTTGAGATACTCCTCCCAGGCGCGGATCGCTCCCGAAACGTCATTCTTGTCGTGGAGGAGGACGATCCCAATATTGTATCGGCTGTTGAGGTGTTTGGGGTCGGATTGCGCAGCCCGTCTAAATTCCGAGATGGCCCGGTCGAAGTCCCCCAAGGCCCGGTACATAATCCCCATGTCCGTCCGGACGTTGGGATTATCCGGTTGGATGGCCAGATACCGGCTGTAGGCGTCGATGGCCTCTCTGGGTTGCCCAGTATCGAAGTAGAGGTTGCCCAGCTCTTCGAGGGCCTCTAAATTTTTGGGGTCTTTCTCCAGGAGGTTTTGGAGGGCCTTGATCCTGAGATTCATCGCCGTAAGGTCCGGTTCGGGCGAGGCCGGTAGGGACTGTTGGGGGGATGGGGGAGCGGCCAACTTTTCCAGCCCCTTCGTCCCTCTGAGGATGGCCGCCACCGCGCCCGTGATAAACCCGACCAGGAAGGCGATGAAAATGGCTAAAAGGGCTGTCTCTTTTTTCATCCGTCCCTCTTGAGAAATTCTATCCCATCGGGCTCGATTTATCCAGGGCCGTTCCGCACAAAGAGACGGAGGGGGAAGAGAGTGGCTACTTAATCCTTTTTAAGGGCGGCCTTGGAGGCGTTGGCTTTTCCGTTTCCTTTTTCCGCTTCAAGACGTTCTCGTTGAAGAGGTTATTCTTGAGGCTGACGGCGTTGATGATGGAGTAGATGATGACCGCTTTCTCCCATTCCCGGGTCCCGTCGAAATGGTCAATCCGGGAACGGTATTTCTCCCTCAGCCCGACCAAGGAGGCCTCATCAAAGGCGAGGATCTGCTCCGCCAATCGCTCCAGTGCCTTTTCCATTCACATTCCCGCCCTTCTTTTTTAGGGTGCGAACTTCGTGATCTGATGGGGCGCCTCGAAGGTGTCGTGCAGGGCCCTCATCGCCTCTTCGACCTGGCTGGCCTCGATCACACAGGAGCAACTGGAGATCGAGGTGCTGATCGCCATCACGTTGATCCCGGCCGTTCCCAGGGCATTGAACATCAGACCCGAGATCATCGGCCTCTCCCTGAAATGGGGCCCGAAGACGCTGATGGTGGCCACGTCGGGATGGTAGGAGATGCCCCGGGCTTCGATCAGGGATTTGACGTTTTCGAGGACCGCCAGGGCCGCCTCGAGGTTCTTTTGATCGATGCAGAAGGTCATATTGCCGTTTCCCTCGATGTCGAGGTTATGGACGACAAATTCGATGTTGATGTTTCGATTTCCCAAGGCATGGAGGATCGTTCCGGGGACATCGGGTCGGTCAGGGAGGGAGAGGATGCTCACGGTGGCCAGACCGCTTGCGGCCATGATCCCGCCCACCTTCACCTTTCCTTCGATTCCCATCCCGATCTACTCCCAGATCCTCCGGTCGTCGATCTTCTTGGCCCGGTCCGGAATCCCACCTCTCTCCGTCAGGACCACCTCCGAGGGGACCTTGAGGGTCTCCAGGATTTCCCGCTCCAGCCTCTTCTTCAACCCCATCTTGTCGGAGATCTCCTCCTTCAACTCCACGTAGAGGATCATTTCATCGCGGTAGTCCTTTCTCGTCACGACCACCTGATAATTGGCCACGATGGGAAACTTGGCCATCAGCTCGTCGACCTGCCAGGGATGGATGAAGATCCCCCAGACCTTGGTCACCTGGTCGGTCCGGCCCATGATCTTCCCAAGGCGCACCGACGTTCTTCCACAGGGACAGGGCTCGTCGATCAGGTAGGAGAGGTCTCCGGTGGCGAAACGGAGCATGGGAAAGACCTTGCTGAAGTTGGTGGCGACGATCTCCCCGGTCGCCCCGGCCTCCATCTGCTTGCCCGTCTCCGTATCGACGATCTCGACGATCACGTCTTCAGGGATGTGCATTCCCTTTCTTTCAGGGCACTCGTAGCCGAGACAGCCCACATCGACCGTGCCATAGCCCTGCCGGACCATGAGGTCGAGCTTCGTCTCTAACTTGTGGCGGAGGGATTCGGGCAACATCTCGGCCCCCACGAAGACCGCCTCCAGGTGGATATCCCTTTTGAGATCGAGGTGCATGCCCTCGGCGGCCTCCAAGATCGCCATGAGGAAGCTCGGCGTGCCGATGTATCCGGTGACCTTCAACTGTCTCATCAGGTTGATCTGCATGGAGATATTGCCGGGGCCGACGGGCACAACCGTGGCTTGGAGCATATGGAGCGATTCGTCCAACATGAAGGCCAGAGGGGTGAGGTGGTAATTAAAGGTGTTGAGGACGATATCTCCCCGGCGGATCCCGCCCGCATAGAGCGCCTGGGCCCAGCGCCGGTCTTCATAATCCCATTCGCCGGGTTCGTAAACCGGGCCGGGTGAGATGTAGATCCTCCTCAGGGCCTTTTCCGATGGGACGACGAAGCCTCCGAAAGGTGGGGCCTCCTTCTGGGCGTTGACCAGGTCGGACTTCTTGGTGACGGGGAGCTTTTCCAGGTCTTTCACCTCCCTTATCTCGCCGGGGGTGAGGCCGACCTTTTCGAAACCCGTACGGATCGCCTTGGAGTGGAGATAGCCGTGGTTGAGGATTTCAGAGAGCTTGGTCCGCTGGTAGGCCTCCCGCTCTTCTTTGGTCATCGTTTCCATCTCTTGGAGAAAAAAGCCGTGTCTTCGGTCGACCATCTCGCCCCCCTTTCAAGGGACATGACTGCCCTCTGGGTTGGATCCCATCTCTGCCCCGGAGCCCTCCCTGCGTGTCCATTATAGGATAAAGACCGGATCTACATCAACCTCCAGCTGCACCCCCCTTCCCTTGAGCCTCCCCTCAATCCGTGGGAGGAGTTGTCGGGCAAATTGGTGGAGGAGCCGGACATTGGTCCCCTTGGCCAACATCTGATATCGGAATTTTCCCCTCAATCTCGTAAAAGGTGCCGGGCAGGGACCCAGCAGTTCGATCCCCTTTTCAAATCCCCTTTTCAAGAGGGCCCTTCCCTCCCTTCCCATCTCTTCGGCCATGGCCTGGGTCCTGGCCTCGTGATTCCCGGTCAGCCTGAAGTTGATCAGCCTTGAGAAGGGAGGGTAGCCCAGGGCCCTTCGGCATTCGAGTTCCTCCCGATAAAACCTGTCGAAATCGTGATCCCTCGCCCACCGGATGGCGAAATGATCTGGATTGAAGGTCTGGATCACCACTTCTCCGGGCAGGTCCCCCCTTCCTGCCCTCCCCGCCACTTGAGTGAGGAGCTGGAAGGTTCGTTCGCTCGATCGGAAGTCGGGGAAGTGGAGGGAGGTATCGGCCGAGATGACGCCCACCAGGGTCACCTTGGGAAAATCGTGGCCTTTGACGATCATTTGGGTCCCCACCAGGATGTCCGTCTCGCCAGATTCCACCTCCCTTAGGATTTGGTGATGGGCATATTTCCGAGCCGTCGTATCCCGATCCATTCTCTGAACCTTCTGATTCGGGAAGAGGGCTTTGATCTCCTGCTCCAGACGTTCGGTCCCGATGCCCATCCCCCTCATCCGGTGTCCTCCACAGTGAGGACAATCTCCGGGTGATTTCGTTTGGTAATCGCAGTAATGGCACCGGAGGGACCGATCCCTCAGGTGGAAGGTGAGGGTGACGCTACAATTGGGACATTTGAACGTAAAACCGCATTCCGGACAGAGGACGAAGTTCGCAAAGCCCCTCCGATTGAGAAAGAGAAGGCTCTGTCCCCCCTCCTCGATCGTTTTCTGGAGGGCCGATTTCAATCTTTCCGAGAGGAGCCCTCTCTCCTTTCTCATATCGACCACGTCCACGCTGGGGAGGGGTTTCTGCTCGACCCTCTCCCGAAGGGTGAGGAGACGGAACCTGCCCTTTTCCGCGTGATAGAAGGATTCGAGGGAGGGGGTGGCCGAGCCCAAAACGAGCGTGGCCCCGGACTGCCTGGCCCGGACGATGGCGATATCCCTCGCGTGATATTTCAACTTCTCCTCCTGCTTGTAGGAGGGGTCGTGCTCCTCGTCGACGATGATCAGGCCGAGTCTTTTGAAAGGGGCGAAGATGGCCGAACGGGCGCCCAGGGCGATCTTGACCTCTCCCTTCCAAATCCTCCGCCACTCGTCGTATCGTTCCCCTCTTCCCAACCCGCTGTGGAGGAGGGCAAAACTTCCACCGAAACGATCTTTGAATCGGGAGAGGAGCTGCGGGGTCAGGGAGATCTCCGGGACGAGGACGATGGCCTCTCTCCCCTGTTGAAGGGTGGCTGCGATGGCCTGGAGGTAGATCTCC
The DNA here is from genome assembly GCA_026415035.1 of Thermodesulfobacteriota bacterium. Classification (NCBI taxonomy): domain Bacteria; kingdom Pseudomonadati; phylum Thermodesulfobacteriota; species Thermodesulfobacteriota bacterium. The sequence continues at coordinate 10,104 of JAOAHX010000022.1, forward strand.
GTCTTTCCACTCCCGGTCACCCCGTAGAGGAGAAAGGGGCTGAACTGCATCGCTTCGATCCCCTGCTTGATCTCGGCAAAGGCAGCCTCCTGGGCGGGCGTAAGCCGGAGTTTGGGATAGGGGCGAAACCCCCATGCCGGGGCGGGCTGTCGAAAAACCTCCCGAAGGGCAATGGAGATGGCCCCTTTCTTCTGGAGGGACCGCACCGTTCGAGAAGAGGACGGGAATTGGCTTTTCAACTCCGACGAGGACGCCTCTCCCCTTTCGTTGAGCCATGCCAGAATCGCCTTCTCCTTCGGGGTCAGGTGGATTTTGATGGGTTCCCCCGCAACCCGAACGATCCTTTCGAGCTTGGGTTTGACGGGCTTGCCTTCCCATCCCGTCTCGATTAAAACCAGTCCTTTCTTTTTCAACAGGAGGATCCTGGACCTCCCCTCCTCTCCAAAGTGAGCCTTGAGGATACTTTTTAGGGAGGCCCTCCCTCTTCTTTCTAATTCGCGGAGGATTCTCTCGTCGTCCTCCTCCAAGGTGCCCATCCTCAAGGCCCTTCTTCCCTCCTCGGTGAGACGGAGGACCCATTCGCTCTTCAGGTGGAGTCCGGGCGGGAGTCCGGTCTTGATCACTTCTCCAAGAGGATAGAGGTAGTACTCGGAGATCCACCGGTGAAGGCGGAGCATCGAGGGATCGATCAAGGGGGCGGTGTCGAGGAGCTCCTCCACCTCCCGGAGCTTCTCCTCGATCCCTTCGGGCGGTCGATCGAGGAGGTCGAGGCAGAATCCGGTCACCCTTCGTCCCTTGAAAGGCACCAGGACCCGCATCCCGACCTGGAGGAATCCCCTCATCCTTTCCGGGATGAGGTAATGAAAGGTCTTGAACACGGGGAGCCCGACCGCCACTTCGACGATCTGCTTCGTCATGGACGAGAAGTTATCCGCTCTGTTTGGGTTTGTCAATCGAGACTCTGGGGCCTTTGAAAGGGGACCGAAGGAGGAAAAGAGGTCTCCCTCGGGCAGTAAAAAAGGGATTCGATGGAGGGCCGGCCGACCGCCATCCCCCTTGACCGCGGCCGCCGGGAAAGACCCCGTTCAATCTTTTTTTCGAGGATATCGCCTTTCAAAGTCTTTGAGGGCGCATTTCTCGCAGTAATATTGATCGCCTCGGGTGGAATAGGTCTCATAGCCCAGAAGGATGATGACCCCGCAGATGGCACAACGGGTGGGCAGATAGGCGGGGGGATTTTCGAGTTTCTCAAAATTATATTCGTTGGTTCCGTAATAGACGTACATCTCCGTGACGAAGGCGTTTCGGCAGAGCTCGCAATCCTTCCAAGATCCTTCGTGTCCCTCATGATAATGGTATCCGCAGAGGGTGTATCGGTCGTGGTTCCTGGCACAGCTATTTCGGGCATAAGAGAAGGGGACATATCGGTCCGCATCGTCGCAGATCCAGTTGCCACAGCATTCCGTCTTTTTCAATTTCTTCCTCTTGCCGCATAGTCCGCATCGAGGCCCCTCTGCCATTTTTTTCGTTCGGGCGGTTTTCGGTTTTTTTTCTGCGACCATCTGGCTTTCCTTTTCTGGCCGGGCGACCCTCCCTCACGTTTTGCAGGCGTTCCAAGGACCCATCTCGGCCTCGGAGATTCCGAGGAGGTAGAGGATGTTCCTGAGGCGGGCCTTTCCAAGGCTCATGCTGGCGGCCCGATCGAGTTTCCCCATGGCATTGTAGGCGATTCCCAGGCCCGCCTGGCCCAGCATGAGGACATCATTGGCCCCATCGCCCACGGCGACAGTTTGATCGAGGTGGATTCCCTCGGCCTCGGAGACCTGATGGACGATCTTTGCCTTGTAGGCGTTATCGACGATCCGGCCGATCACCCTACCGGTCAATTTTCCCTGCTTGATCTCGAGCTCGTTGGCGTAGGCGAAATCGAGTCCCAATCTCTCCTTCAGGTGGTCGGCGAAGTAGCGGAACCCTCCGCTGACCACGCCCAATTTAAATCCGTACCGTTTGAGAATGGAGACGAGCTCCTCCGCCCCTTCCGAGAGGCGGATCTCCGTCTTGATCTTTTCGAGTTCTTTGACCTTTAATCCCTTGAGAAGGCCCACCCGTTGGGCGAGAGCCTCTTCGAAGTCGAGGTCTCCTCTTCGCACCTTCTCCGTGATCCTGGAGACCTCCTTGAAGACCCCGGCCCGCTCCGCCATCACATCGATGAGCTCCATGTCGATCAAGGTGCTGTCCATATCGAAGAAGACGATCCGCTTATTCTTTCGATAGGCCTCCATCTTCTGGAGGGCCAGATCGATATCGAGCTCATGGCTCTTGGCGATCACCCTCTCTTTGAGGCGGGAGAGGTTCGGCACGCCATTCACGTTGACCGTCAGCTCCACACAACTGGCACAGTGTCGGGTCAGGTTGGCGATCGTCTCGATGTTGGCGTTTTCCTCGGCGAGGATCCGGGAGATCTCCGCGAGGGCCCGGGTGTCGCCGAAATAGGTGAGGACGAAGAGGTTCTTGCTATTTCGGGCCCTCACCTCGCTTTCCGAGTAGAGGCGGAAATTGAGCGTCAGGCCGAGGCGGCTCGCCTCGAAGAGCAGGTCTTTCAACACCCCGTCTTTGGACTGTTTGGCACCGCTCGTGTCGAGGAGGAAGGAGAGCCCCAGAAAGTCCTGGAGCGAGGCCTGTTCGATGTCGACGATCTCCACCTGATTCTCCACCAGGATCTGGCTGAAGGCCGCGGTGATGCCCGGTCGATCCGGCCCGGAGACGGTGACCAGGACGAAATCTTTCCTCTCCTCCATGGAACCGTTCAGATCCCCCTCATCGTTGGTACCCGAAGCGCTCCTCGAAGATGGGGGCGATCAGGTTGTCCACAGGCACATAGTCGTCGGTGAGGATGATCCACTTCCGTTGGTTCAGATAATTCTGTAACATCTCCTGAGGCATCACATAGGAGACCATCTCCTCACCCTTCTCCTTCTTCACGACTTTAACGAAATCCTCGAGGTCGAGCTTGGAAGGACTGGCGACGACCACGTGGGTGCTGATGCCGATGCTGTCAAAGTCGGGACTGAGGGTGACGAGGTGGACATGACCCTTTCCGAAGACCTCCTCCAGCGTTCGGATATAGGAGGGCATAAACCTCCCTTTTCGCATATTATCGATCACGTTGGCCAATAACAATCCGTCCGGTTTGAGGAGGGCCTTCAATTGGGCGGCGAACTCTTTGGTCGTCAGGTGGTAGGGGATGGAGAGGTCATTGAAGGCATCGCCGAAGATGAAATCGTAACGGCCTTTCTCCTTGCAGTTCATCACAAACCAGCGGCCGTCCATGTTATGGGAGCGAATCCTCGTCTTTTCCGAGACCCCCAAATACTGGTGGACCACCCGGGTGACCTCCGGGTCGATCTCGACCACGTCCATCTCGGCCGTCGGATACTTCGCCTCGATATAGCGGGGAATGGTATAGCCTCCTCCGCCGATGAAGAGGGCCTTGAAGGCTTTTCGTTTCTTGGCCTGCCACCGGACGAACTCCTCGTAGACCCGAATGTATTCGTATTCGAGATAGAAGGGGTCCTTCAGGTCCGTGTAGGAGTGGACCAGGTGATCGAGGACCAGGGACTCGAGGGGGTTGCCGTGGTTCCCCCGGGTGCTCCGTTTCAGTTTGATGGTGTAGTAGTCGCTCTCCTTGAAAAAGTAGGTGTCCTCGTCCAGGGGCGGTTTGAAGGCATAGCCATAGGCCTTCTGGAGGGCCTCGGCCGGGGGAGTCCAGAGGGGCACCTCCTCTGGCCGGAGGGCCGCATATCCATAAAAGACCGCCAGGGGCAAGACGAGGAAGAGGAGGACGAGAAGCAGGGAGAAGAAGACGACCTTCCTCTTCCTTTCCAGAAATCCTCCGAAGATCAGCCCCGAGAGGATGAGGATGATCCCCATCGTGAGAAGGATGTTCCGAGTCCCCATCCAGGAGACGAGGAAGAAACCGGTGGCGAAGGTCCCGAGGATGGAGCCGAGGGTCGAGAAGGCGTAGATTTTGCCAACGACATTCCCTGTTTTGGCGAGGTTATTCAACGTGAGTTTGACGACGACCGGCGAGATCATCCCGAGCACGCAGGCTGGGCCGAAGAAGATGATGGTGGTGATGAGGAGGATCCGAACCATGAGGCTCGTTTGGAAGTGGGCCCCGCCCACCAAGTTCGTCAAGGGTGCAATCGAGAAGGCGCCGACGCCGGAGAGGATGAGGAGCCAGCCGAGGGTCGAGGTGCGGGGAAAACGATCCGCGATCAGGCCGCCCAGGTAGGCACCGATGCTGATGCCTGCCAGGACCACACCGATGATGCTCGTCCAGGTGTAGAGGGAAACGCCCACGTAGGGGGCCATGATCCTTCCTGCCACCAGCTCGATCACCAGCGTGCAGAAGCTGGCGATGAAGACGACGATGTTGGCCTTGATCACCTCTTTTTGCATCTCGGGACCTCACTCGGGGATTCGATAGGCGTCATTCTAAAACTTCTCCCTGGAGAGTTCAAGGGAAGGGTCACTCGCCCCGGTAAGATGGCTTCCGCTTTTCGACGAAGGCCGCGATGCCTTCCCGGGTATCGCGGGTGCGGGTGATGGCCGCGATGGTCTGGCTCTCTTCCTCCATCTGCGTTTCGAGGGTCTCGTTCCCACCGGTTCGCATCAGCCTCTTGGCCGCCCCAAAGGACTTCAGAGGACCTTGGGCGAGCTGAAGGGCCAGCTCTCTGGCCTTGGCCAGAAGCTCCTCTTCAGGAATCACACGGGTGACGATGCCCAGGGCGGAGGCCTCCTCCGCGGTGAGCATCCGGTTCGTCAGGGTGAGTTCGAGGGCCCTCTTGAGGCCGACCGTTCGGGGGAGAAAGTAGGACATGCTCCCGTCCGGAGTCAGACCCACGCGGGTATAGGCCACGCTGAACCGGGCGGAGGGGGCGGCCAGGAGGATATCGCAGGCGAGGGCGAGGCTCATGCCCGCGCCCACGGCGTAACCGTGGACTGCCGCGATCACCGGGGGGTCCATGCGCACCATCCGGGAGATGGCCGCATGGAAGTAGGTCGTCACCTCTTTGATGTGGGAAGGCAAATGGTCAATATGGGCGAGGAAGGCCTTGAGATCGCCTCCGGCGCAAAAATGGCTGCCCGCGGCGCTGATGAGGACGGCCTTGATTTCCGGGTCCTCGTCGCAGCGGAGGATGGCGTGCATCAGGTCCCTGGACCATTCGAGGTTGATCGCGTTGAGCGCCTCCGGTCGGTTCAAAGTGATATGGGCCACATGATCTTTGACGTCGAACAGTAAGGTCGTATAGGTCATCTCGAAAGACCCTCCTCGTCCTTCAAAAAAGTGAGATCCCCACTCCTTAGGTCTTCACCCTTCGGAGTTCCATCACGACGGGATTGACCGGATCGGGACAGGCGACCGTGGCCCTGTCGGGGTCCTCCTCCCAAGGATAGGTCCCTCCGTGGCGCAACACCCGCCAGGACGGGAAGAGGGCGTAAAAGGCCGATGGGCACAACGTCTGTTCCCGTCCGGACAGGCCCAGCGTGAAATCCTGGCTCAAATCGAATTCCTGCCCCACCCGATGTCCAGCGGCACAGGTCCCCTTGACCGAGATGATTTTGACGACCACCTTCTCAGGGTTGGCCATGGCGAACCCTCCTTTCCTCGAGACCGGCTCCATCGATTATCAATAGAAACCCAGCCCCTGTCAATAGGTTGGGATGAGCCCCCGGCCTGGTGATGGACCCTCGGATGGCTCCCCCCTTTCCTTCCTCGAGGCCAACCGGTGCTTGCATCCCTGCCGATTTTTCATTATAAACCAAAGGGTCCTTGGCTTCAGGTCGTTCTCGCATGAGTCGGTATGTCCGCCCAAAAGATATGGTCCCGTGATTTTCTTCTCAGTTTCTTGGCCCAGATCGCCTTTTCCTCTGCCTTCTTTTCTCTCATCCCGACCCTGCCCATCTACCTCTCGACATCGAACATGACCGAGGCGGAGATCGGCCTCCTCATCGGCGCCTTCAGCCTTTCTTCCCTCGTTCTCAGACCCTTTGTGGGAAGGGCCCTGCTCAAAGTCGAGGAGAGGGCCTTCATGATCGCCGGAGCAGCCCTTTTCGTTCTCTCTTCGACCGCCTATCTCTTTGCCAAACCCTTCTGGCCCTTTTTGATCGTCCGAGTCATCCACGGCATCGGACTGGCCCTCTTTGCGACGGCCTCTTTCACCCTGGTGGTCCGGATCACGCCGAAATCGAAGCGAGGCCAAGGTCTCAGCTTCTTCTACCTGGCCATCAACGTGGCCTTCGCCCTCGCCCCCTCCCTGGGAATGGACCTCGTCAACCACTTCAGTTTTTCGATCCTCTTTTTAGCCTGCGCAGGGCTCTCGATGATAGCCCTGGTCATCTCTGGCCAATTGAAGAGGTCGGGATCAGGTCCCTCAGAGATGTCCCTTCGCAAACAACCCCTCCTCAGTCGAGAAGCCCTTCCCGCCGGGATCATGGCCTTCATGGGGAGTTTCATCTGGGGCGCGGTGACGGCCTTCTTTTCCCTCTATGCCCTCCAACATGGGGTGACCAATCCAGGGATCTTTTTCGCCGCCCTGGCCATCACCCTCATGCTTGCCAGGAGCCTGGGCGGAAAGATCCTCGATCTCTATTCGAGAGAGAAGGTCATCCTCCCCTGCATCCTCGCTCAGATTGTGGGAATGGCCGTTTTAGCGTTTTCATCCTCTCTTCCGCTCTTCCTTCTGGTGGCCGTAATCTGGGGCGTGGGCAACGCCTTTTATTATCCCACGCTGGTGGCCTACTCCATCGACCTCGCAGGCTCCTCGCGGGGGCCAGCCATCGGAACCTATATGACCCTCTCCGATTCCGGAATAGGCGTCGGCTCCTTGGTCATGGGGATCGTCCTCCAAGCGACCAACTTCACGGTCATGTTTCTATGTCTGGCGTTGGTAGGGCTTATCGACCTTTTCTATTTTTACTCATTTGTGAAAGCGAGGGGAGGTTGAACGATGCCTATCTACGAGTACCGTTGTGAAGACTGTAAAAAGATCTCGGAATTTCTCGTCCTCCGTCCGGGGGAGCCTTTCGTCCCCCAATGCAAAAAATGCAAGAGCCAAAGGATGAAGAGGGTCCTCTCCAGGGTGAGGGTGATCCGTTCGGAGGAGAGCCGGCTGGAGAGCCTGGCCGACCCCGCGAAATGGGGCGACCTCGATGAAAAGGACCCGACGAGCATGGCCCGGTGGATGAAGAAGATGGGGAAAGAGCTGGGCGATGAGATGGGAGAGGATGTCGACCAGCTGGTCGAAGAGGCGATGGAAGAAGAGAGGGCTTCGAAATCCGAAGACCTTGAGGATTAGCCTCCTTTCAAAAGGTCGAAAAACCGATCCTCCTTCGGCCTCTTTCCCGAACAAGGGGGAAAGGGAGGGAGAAAGGCGCTTTCCCATTTTAGGACATTAAAAACAGCCAGATCCCCATGGGGTTACGGAGCGCCCATCGAAAGCTGTTTGGAAAGGGGCAGAGAAGGTCCCCTTGTTTGCTCACAAGCCCGGAGATTTTTCTATTGCCTCTTCGTCCATTATAATATAAGAAAAGGAGTTGAGAGAATGCGGTGGAAAGAGGTCGGCGTCATCGATCACCGTTTTGAAGGGGACCGGCTCGTTCAAGCTTTAAAGGACGCGGCGATCCCCCATGTCCTCAGGTCCTGTCTCGACACCGCTTATGACGGCCTCTATGTCCCCCAGAAAGGATGGGCGAGGGTGTTGGTCCCGGAGGCATGGTCCGAAGAGGCAGAAAAAGTGGTTGTGGAGGTGAAACGATCTTTTCAGAAGGAGGGAGACGATGAGACTGGATAGTGTCGAGGAGATCTTGCGGTTTGCCATTCGGAAAGAGGCCGATGCAGCCACCACCTATCGGATCGCAGCGGACCGGGCGCGGCCCGGGGTCAAAAAGTTCTTCGAAGAACTGGCTGAAGAAGAGTTGGGCCACCGCCGGAGGCTCGAAGGGTTCGATCTGAAGCAGATCGGCCAGGTGGAAGTGAAGGAGAGGAAGGGCCTGGGGCTCAGCGAAACCATCGAGGATATCCCCTTCGGTCCAGAATTGACCTATGGAGAACTCCTCCGGGCGGCGATCAAGAATGAGGAGCGGTCCCAGCGGCTTTACGAGTCCACCGCCCAACTGGTCGCGGACGCTGACCTGAAGAAGTTGTTGTTGCTCCTGGCCCACGAAGAATCGATGCATAAGGAGAGACTCGAAAAGATCTACGACAGCGAAATCCTGACCGAATTCTGATCGGAAGGAGAAGCCGAGGAGGTCCTCATGCTTCCGGGATTGACCGGAAAGGCCGAGATGGTCGTCCAAGAGGAGGATTTGGTCAGCCATATCGGGCCGTTTCAGATCCATGTCCTCTCCACACCGCGGTTGATTCAGCTCATGGAGGAGGCGGCGATTCAGGCCATTGAGGCGAACCTGCCTCCGGACCGGATCAGCCTCGGAACCCAGATCCGGATGAGGCATCTGGCCCCCACCCCTCTCGGGATGAGGGTGGTCAGTTATGCCCTTCTCAAAGAGATCCAGAAGAATCGGCTCCTTTTCCAGGTAGAGGCCTATGATGAGGAGGAGAAGGTGGCCGAAGGAGAACATGAAAGGGTTTTGGTCTCCAAAGATTCTTTCGGTCAAAAGGTGGACCAGAAGCGAGCCAGGTCCCCGAGGGGCGCTTCCACGGGTTGAGGGTCGGCATGTTAGGGAGCCCGGGGCGATATGAAATTCTCGATCATACCGCCGATATCGGACTGGTCATCTACGGGAAGGATCTCAAGGCCCTTTTTCAGCATGCAGGGGAGGCCTTCTTCGAGTTGATCACCGATGTGGCGAGGGTTCGACCTAGGGAGGCCCGGCGCATCGAACTTTCGGCCGAGCCCCTCGAACGATTGATGGTCGACTGGTTACACGAGCTTCTCTATCTTCACGAGGTCGAGGGCCTTCTCTTCAACCGATTTCTCATCGAATCGGTCGGCCCAGAGGGCCTCAAAGCGACCGTCCAAGGCGAACCCTTTCAGGAGGGCATCCACGAGATCAAGGCCGCTGTGAAGGCCGTCACCTATCATCAGATCGAAGTGAAGAGAGAAAACGGAGGGTGGAGGGCAAAAGTCATCTTGGACCTCTAACCGAAGGAGGGATCAGGAAACGATGGGGGATGAGAAGATCAAAATCCAGAAAGTAGACGATTATCGTTGGAGGATCCCGAGGGAAGGGAAGATGAGAACCGACGGGATCATCTATGCCGACGAGGCGATGCTGGAGGACATCCGGAAAGACCAGAGCCTTTCTCAGGTGGCCAATGTGGCCTGGCTTCCGGGGATCGTCGGTTCCTCTCTGGCCATGCCGGACATCCACTGGGGTTACGGCTTTCCCATCGGTGGGGTGGCCGCCTTCGATCTGAACGATGGCATCGTGTCGCCCGGGGGGGTCGGTTATGACATCAACTGAGGGGTCCGGCTGATGCGCTCAGGTCTGAGCCGCAACGAGATCGAAGGCCGGATGAAGGAGCTGGTAGGGGCCCTTTTCATGAACATTCCCTCGGGGGTGGGTTCCCATCGGAAGGATTTGAAGCTCAGCAAAGAGGAGCAGAAGCAGGTCTTTTTAAAAGGGGCACGGTGGGCGATCGAAAAGGGCTTTGGCACCTCGGAGGATCTCGAACACATCGAAGCCCAGGGTTGCATCGGCGGGGCGGATCCGGATCTGGTCTCCGAAAAGGCGATGGAGAGGGGGAGGGCTCAGCTGGGGACCCTTGGCTCGGGTAATCATTTCGCCGAGGTGGGCTATGTCGCTGAGGTCTTCGATGAGGAGGTCGCCCGGTCCTTCGGCCTGTGGAAAGATCAGGTGACGATCCTCGTCCACACCGGCTCGAGGGGGTTGGGCCACCAGGTCTGCGATGATTTCATCCGGGTGATGATGAATGCCGCCAAAAAGTATGGGATCGAACTTCCCGATCCCCAGCTCTGCTGCGCCCCGGTCTCTTCCCCGGAGGGAGAGGATTATCTCAGGGCCATGGCCTGCGCGGCCAATTACGCCTTTGCCAACCGACAGATCATCACCCACTGGGTGAGGGAGACGTTTGAGCAGGTCTTCCGAAGAAGCCCGAGGGATCTCCAGCTCGGTCTGGTCTATGATGTGTGCCACAATATCGCAAAGATCGAGACCCATACCGTCCACGGAGAGAAGAAGAAGGTCTGCGTCCATCGAAAAGGGGCCACCCGGGCCTTTCCGCCGGGCCATCCGGAGATCCCAGGGGATTACCAGTCCGTGGGTCAGCCCGTCCTCATCCCGGGCGACATGGGCCGATGTTCCTACGTCCTGGTGGGAACGGAGAGGGCGATGAAGGAGACCTTCGGCTCGACCTGTCACGGGGCAGGCCGGGTGTTGAGCCGCCATCAGGCGATCAAGGCGGCCAAGGGTAGGGCCCTTGTGAGGGAGTTGGAGGATCGGGGGATCATCGTCAAAGGGGCGAGCAAAGGGACGATCGAGGAAGAGATCCCCGAGGCCTACAAAGACGTGAGCAACGTGGTCAACGTCGTCCACCAGGCCGGGATCAGCCTCAAGGTGGTCAAGCTGGTTCCCATGGGAGTGATCAAGGGGTGAAGATCCTTGCCATCGATATCGGGGCAGGGACCCAGGACATCCTGCTTTTCGATTCCGACAGGACGATCGAGAATTGCTCCACCCTCGTCCTGCCGACCCCCTCCAGGGTCTTCGCCGCGAGGGTGAGAAAGATGGCGGGTGATCTCTACATTTATGGGGATACGATCGGCGGTGGATCGATCGGACGGGCGGTCCAGGGCCACCTGAAAAAGGGATATCGGGTGGTGATGTCAGAATCTGCCGCCTACTCGATCCGCAACGACCTCGAAGAGGTCAGGTCCATGGGGATCGAAGTTGGGGAGAACCCGTCACCCGGGAAGTTTCAGGAACTGGAGATCAAAGAGATTGACCTCCCCCTCCTTCAACGATTTCTCACCCAATTCGGAGAGGATTTTGACTTCGATGTAATTGCCGTGGCTGTCCAAGACCACGGGGTCGCCCCTAAAGGGGTTTCTGACCGGGCCTTCCGGTTTGAACAGATGGAGGCGAGGCTAAGGGAGGATAATCGGCCCGAATCCATCCACTTCACGGAGGATTCCATCCCCTCCCAATACCTCCGGATGAGATCGGCCGCCAAGGCGGTCAAGAGGGCTTCCCCCTCTCCCGTGATCGTCATGGACACCGCCTTTTCTGCCATCTTAGGCTGTTTGAATGAGGCCGAAGACCCCTGTCTCGTGGTGAACGTCGGAAATGGCCATACGATGGCCGCCCTGTTGATCGAAGGAAAGATTGAGGGCCTATATGAGCACCACACGCACCGGTTGACCCCCAAGAAATTGGAAGATCATCTTCGCCGCTTCCTTCGAGGAGAGTTGACCCAACAGGAAGTCTTCGAAGACGAGGGCCATGGGGTGATCACCCTAACGCCTCATCATGAAGAGGTTCGCATCTGGGTGACCGGTCCCAACCGAAATCTTTTCAAAGAGACCTCCTTTCGCTATACCTTTGCCGCCCCAGGCGGCAATACCATGATGACCGGCCCCCTGGGCCTGATCAAAGCCGCCCAAAATCGATTCGGCATTCATTGAAGAGAGGATTCGTTCCTATTTTCCTCTCCGAACGGGATTAAGGAGGATTAGAAACGGAAGGGCCCAAAAAGGAGAAGGTCTTTTACGCCTCCTTTGACACCTCATGGTTGGGAGAGGTGTTTGTGGCCTCTACTGAGAGAGGGGTCTGCAGGGTCGATTTTTTGACCTCGGAGAGGATGTTTTTAAGAAGACTTAAGGATCGCTTTCCCGGCGGGGCGATCAAGGATGAAAGGAGAAACAGAGACGTCCTCCTGCAATTGAAACAATATTTAGAAGGGACACGGAGACGGTTCCATTGTCCGTTGGATCTGAGAGGCACACCTTTTCAAATGAAGGTCTGGACCGCCCTGAGGAAGATCCCCTATGGACAGACCCGATCCTATCGGGAGATCGCCCAGAGGATTGGCCATCCCAGGGCCTTCCGGGCGGTAGGGAACGCCAACGGCCAGAACCCCGTCCCCCTGATCATCCCCTGCCATCGGGTCATCGAAAGCGACGGCGGTTTGGGCGGTTTCGGCCACGGCCTGGAGGTCAAAAGGAAACTGTTAGAATTCGAAAAGGCCCATGTCCTTTGAAGAGTTTCTCAAAGAGGTCGGACCGCTTCTCGGACTTCAATGGCGACCTTTCCAGAGGAGAGGGGTCAAACGAAAAGTCGAGCGGAGGCTCCTCGAACTTGGTTTGACCCATTTGGGGGATTATCTCTTCAAGGTCCGAAACGATCCCGAAGAGAGGGATCGTCTCTCCCAAATCCTCACCGTCACCATTTCGAGATTTTTCAGGGACCGGGAGGTCTTTGAAGCCCTCGAAAAGACGGTGCTTCCATCGATCCTGAAGAATAAGGAACGGAGGGAAATGAAGGTCTGGTCCATCGGGTGTGCATCCGGCGAAGAGCCCTATAGCCTTTCGATTTTATGGAGAGAGAGGTTTGAGAAGCATTATCCGGAGGTTCGCCTCACCGTCTTGGCCACAGACATCCGCGAATCCCTGCTTGAGAGAGCAACGGCGGGGATCTACAAGAAGAGCAGCCTCAAGGAAATTCCCAGCCCTTTTTTGACATCCTATTTTACGGATATCAACGGCTCTTACCTGCTCGATCGAAGCCTCAGGGAATCCGTCACGTTCCGGCGGGAAAATATCCTTCAACGTGATCCCTATTCCGGGATGCACCTGGTCTTCTGCCGGAATGTGGCCTTCACCTATTTTATCAAACCCCTCCAAGTGGCCGTTTTAAAAAAGATCGCCTCCAGTCTCAGCGAGGAAGGGTATCTGGTGATCGGAAAGGAGGAATCCCTGCCCCTTACCTTTCCTACCCTCTTTGTTCCGGTTCTACCGGATAGAGGCATCTATCAGAAGTTTCTTCCACACCCGTAGGCCAGTGCCTCACCTCTCAATAGTGGCGCCAATGCCCTTCGACCCAGACCCTTCTCTCCACATAATAGCCAGGGGTCTCTCGGTATTCATAATGGCCCGGTACCCAGTTTCCACACCGATCGTAGTGGCCCGGGACCCAAACCCTTTCACAGGTACCAGGGACCCATTCCCGAACCACTTCCCAGCGGCCTGGGACATATTCGGTCCGAGGGGGGCAATAGGAGGGCTCTCGAGGGGGAACCAGGACCACCGGAGCAGGAGGAGGTGGCACATGGGCGTGAATCTGGTGGGCAATCAAGCCTCCTAAGGCCACAGCTCCAAGGGCCATGGCTGCCCCTTGCCAGCGATATCTTGCCTTTGAGCCCGCCTCGGCAGATGGGATGGTAAGTAGGGTGATAAAGAAGAGGATCAGGACCGATCTCAGAAATTTCTTTCCCATAAACCTCCCTCCTTTCAAACCCTCTGTCTTCGTTTTTGACTCTTTAGACGGCCGAGGAATGGGGTTTATTCAATGGGGCCTAAGGGAATTGGCGGGGATGGGAGGGAGGGGCGTTTCATAGGTCCCTCATTAAAAATTGGCCGAGAGGGCCAAGATGGCCACGCCTTGGCCCAGCGTCGGACCTCCGATGAGAACCGTCCTGTTCGGGGAGAGCCTTACTTGGGTATTGAGGAGGTCGGTCCCGTCCTTCTTGATCCTCACCCGTAATTCGGCTATGTGGGGTTGAGATCCCAATTGGGTCAATTCGATGGTTCGGCCCTCTTGCATCGGAATGGACGTGGGCTGGTTCGGTACGAGGTTCAACCGCTCATCCCTTAGGAGCCGATAGGAGGTATAGCGAAAGAGGGAGCCCAATTGACCATGGAGGTCCTTCAAAGCGGGATCGATGGTGCTTCCCACGTTGGAGGCTTCGATCACCCTCAATCGGGTTTGGACCTGAGCCCCGACGGGGTTGGGAAGGGAACCGAAAAGAATCCCCATCCCCAGGAGGGAGAGGATAGGGATCACGATAACGGAAATCCATTGGCGTTGCCCTCGAATAGCCATATGACGGTCACCTTCTCCTTTTCGGATTCGTAGACCATGACATTATAAACCCCGCTTTCGATAAATTCTACAACAGGTCGATCCAAATCGGAAGGGGTCTTCTTAAAGAGGAGAGGAAGGACAAACAGGAGGAGGGTTGCCGCCGTGACCACCGCAGGAACCCAGATCTTCTTTCTCATCAGGTGCGCCAGATCGAGAGAGGAGCGGAACCCTTCCCACCAAGAGGGCTCCTTTTGTTCTCGGAGGCCCCTTTCGATTTTCTCCCATATCCAAGGGAAGGTTTCGTCCTTCAAGGCCTCTTCGACAGGGGCTTTCAGGGCTGCCCTCAATCGTTCGAGACCTTGAAGGGTTTCGGTGCAGGGTTTGCAGGTGCGGAGGTGATGTTCGACGAGGGCCTTCTCCTCCTCCGTGGCCTGATGGTCGAAATATCTCTCGAGGAGTCTCGTGATGGATTGGCAAGGACCTTTCATCGGTTTCCTTCCCCTTTAAGGTGGTCTTTCAAAAGTTCCAGAAGTCTCTTCCTCCCATAATGGAGACGGGACATCACGGTGCCGATGGAACAGCCCATCGTCTCGGCAATCTCGGCATAGGAGAGTTCCTCGATCTCCCGGAGCAGGAGGGCCGATCGCTGCTCACGGGGGAGTTGATCGATCGCCCATTTCATGATGGCTTCGAGTTCCTTTCGAGCCGCCAGCTGGTCCGGCCGTCCCTCCTCCGCCTCGACGGCCCGGATGTCTCCCGTTGCTTCGAGGCTGACCCCCGGAGTCTTCTTCGACCGCCGACAATGATCGATCGCCGCATTCAGGGTCAGACGATAGAGGTAGGTCGAGAGGGTCGATTTCCCTTTGAAACCTTTTAAGGAACGGAAAAGCTTGATAAAAACTTCCTGCACCACATCGAGGGCGTCCTCCCTCCTTCGAACCACGCCGTAAGCGATCCGGTAGACCCTCCGATGGTGCTGCTCAAAGATTTCCCTCATCGCGGTCTGATCGCCTTGTTGGCAGCGCTTAATCAGCTCGGCTTCTTTCTCATCCAATCGACCTTACCTCTTTAGACGAAAGGGGATGGGAATTATTCATCTGCCTTGATTTTGGGACCCCATTAGTGTAAAACTTCCCAACAGGCTGGGCAAATGGAAGGCCTCAAGCGCATCCTCTTCCTCCTCATCGGGTGGTTCTTCATCGGGTTGGGTCTCCTGGGTCTCTTTCTCCCCTTCCTTCAAGGGATTCTCTTCCTCATGATCGGCCTTCTCATTCTTTCCACCCATAGCACCAGGGTCAAGGGGTGGGTGAGACGTTTTGAAGAACGTCATCCTCATTATCATGAGCATATGGAGAAGTGGAGGGGAAAATTGAGAAAGTGGTTTAAGAGGGGCGAAAAGGCGGAGGAGCCCTCCCGGGGGGAAGAAAAGAAGCCTCTGGGCTGAGGAGATTTCAATGCCTGAGGGGGATGTGAAAGGGTTGGAGACGCTCGAACGGATCGAAGAGAGGGCCGAGAGGCTTCGTCTGCTGTCTCATCTGGGACAGATTCTGAATTCCACCCTCGATCCCAGGGAGGTCAGGAAGAGGGCGATGGAGGCGGCCACCCAGCTCATGAAGGCCGAAGTGGGCTCACTCCTCCTCATCGACGAGGCGAAGCATCGGCTTTATTTTGAAGTCGCCTTGGGCGAGAAAGGGGAGGCGGTGAAGGAGATCGCCCTTAACCTCGGCGAGGGGATAGCGGGATGGGTGGCAGAGCAGGGGGAGCCATTGATCGTCAACACCCCCGGACAGGACCTGCGCTTTTATAAAGGGGTGGATGAGCGGACCGATTTTGAGACGAGGAATCTCATCTGCGTTCCCGTCAAGATCAAAGGAAGGACGATCGGTGTGTTGGAGGCGATCAACAAGAGGGATGGAGGGGCCTTCGACGAGGAGGACCTCCTTCTTCTCCAATCCCTCTCCGACCAGGTGGCCATCGCCCTGGACAACGCCCGACTCTACCAGGAATTGGAGGAGATGTTTTTTGAGACGGCCGAATCTCTTGCCGATGCGATCGAGAAGCGGGACCCCTATACCGGCGGGCATACGAAGAGGGTGACCCAATACAGCCTGGCCATTGCGAGGCAGCTTCGATGGAAACCCGAGGAGATGAAGTGGCTGAAGATCTCGGCGGCACTCCACGATATCGGCAAGATCGGGATCGACGATCAGATTCTACGGAAGCCGGACCGACTGGCCCCGGAAGAATACCAAGCGATTAAGCGCCATGCCGCGTTAGGGGCGGAGATCATCGACCACATCAAGCAGCTCAAGCGGATCGTCCCGGGGATCCGACATCATCATGAGCAGCTGGATGGCAAGGGGTATCCAGAGGGTTTAAGGGGAGCGGAGATCCCGGAGGTGGCCAAGATCATCGCCGTGGCCGATACCTATGATGCCATGACCACGGATCGGCCCTATCGGAAAGGAATGAGCAAAGAGGTGGCCTTCAGAGAATTGAAGAGGTGTTCGGGAACCCAGTTCGACGAGGCCGTGGTTCAGGCCTTTATCAAAGCCTATGAGGCGGGAGAGGTGTGAAGACCCTGAGTTGACCGCAGGGGGTTCGGAAGGGGCAAGGAGGTCCCTCGGCAGGGAGACCTCTGGCCTGTCCATCGAAGAGGTCCTTCAGACGTGGAAGCGGACGAAAGGGATCTCCTCCTGTATCACGGCCCTGCGGGTGTTTGAGAAGAGGGAGGGAGAATACCGGCCCGTTCCGGACTTCCTCCACCCCCTCTTGAGAGAGGCCCTGAAGTCGAAAGGGATTGCCACGCTCTACTCCCACCAGGCCGAAGCCCTGCGGTCCATTCAGGAAGGCCGCGATGTGGTCATCGTGACCCCCACCGCGTCAGGGAAGACCCTCTGTTACAACCTTCCGGTCTTGAATCAGAAGCTTTCCGACCCCTCCACCAAAGCCTTCTATCTCTTTCCTACGAAGGCCCTGTCTCAGGATCAGAGGGTTGAGCTTCAGGATCTGATCGAGAGGGTGGGGAGACCCATCCGGGCGTTCACCTATGATGGGGACACCCCGGCCGAGGCCCGGCAGGCGATCCGAAGCCAGGGCGATGTCGTCATCACCAATCCGGATATGCTCCATACGGGCATCCTTCCCCACCATACCAAGTGGGCGTCCTTCTTCCAGGGACTGAGGTTCGTGGTGATCGATGAACTCCACACCTACCGAGGCGTCTTCGGCTCCCATATGACCAATGTCTTGAGACGGTTGAAGCGGATCTGCGAATTTTACGGGGCCTCGCCCCAGTTCATCTGTTGCTCCGCCACGATCGCCAATCCGAAAGATTTGGCAGAGAGGCTTCTGGAACGGCCCACCGTTTTGATTGACCGAAACGGCGCTCCCTCCTCCGAGAAGATCTTTCTCTTCTACAACCCCCCTCTCGTCAACAAGGAGCTCGGGATCCGGGGGAACCCTCTCCATGCGGCGAGGCGACTGGCCACCCCTTTCCTCCAGAAGGGCATCCAGACCATCCTTTTTGCCACGAGCCGGCTACAGGTCGAGGTGCTGACCAAATATCTCAAGGACCGATTTGAGAAGGAGATCGGAGACAGGGGGAAGGTGAGGGGCTATCGGGGCGGTTATCTCCCGGAGGTTCGGCGGGAGATCGAAAGGGGGTTGCGAGAAGGAGCGGTGAAGGCGGTCGTCTCCACCAATGCCCTCGAACTCGGGATCGACATCGGCGACCTCGACGTCTGCCTCATCGTGGGCTACCCCGGGACCATCGCCAGCACCTACCAACAGGCCGGCAGGGTGGGGAGGCGGGGGGAGAGATCGCTGGTGGTGCTCATCGCGAGAAGCCTGCCCCTGGACCAGTTCATCGTGGAAAATCCGGACTACTTCTTCGGAAGGTCGCCGGAATATGGATTGATCAATCCCGACAACCTCCTCATCTTGCTCAGCCACCTTCAGTGCGCGGCCTTCGAGCTCCCCTTTCGGGAAGGGGAACGTTTCGGAAAAGAGGACCTGAAGGAGATGCTCCAATTTCTTGAAGAGAAGGGGATCCTCCATCAGGCGAACCGACACTGGTACTGGGCCCGGGAGGCCTATCCCGCGGAGAAGGTGAGCCTTCGGTCCTCCTCCGAGGAGAACTTCGTCGTCGTCGATACGACGAAGAAGAAGGAGGAGGTCATCGCCGAGGTCGACTTCGTCGCCGCCCATACCACCCTCTATGAGGGCGCGGTCTACCTCTGTGAATCCGAGATCTATTCGGTGGAGAGGCTGGATTACCCCAACCGGAGGGCCTATGTCAAAAAGGCCGAAGGGGATTATTACACCGAGGCCATCGACTATACCGATGTCGCCATCCTGGAAGGATTTGCGGCGAGACAGGGGGAGGGGATCGTCTATGAGCATGGCGAGGTGAGGGTCCTGACGCGCCTGGTGGGCTACAAAAAGATCAAATTCTATACCCTCGAGAACTTGGGGTACGGGAAGATCGAACTGCCGGACCTCCAATTTCACACCGCCGCTTACTGGATGACCTTTCGTAAGGAATGGCTGGATCGGTTGCCCTATTCCAGACTGGAGTTGATCGAAGGGGTGTTGGGCCTGAGTTATGCCCTCCATTCCGTCGCTTCCCTCCATCTCATGTGCGATCCCCATGACCTCAACCGCTGTGTGGGAGACCGGGGAGCCCGATGGTTCCTGCGGCTCTCGAGAGATGCCCAAGGGTGGTATTCCTTCTGCGAACCAGAGGAGGTCTCGAAGGAGACCCTCGGCCCCTTCGAGCCCACCCTCTTCCTCTACGAGAACTATCCCGGAGGGATTGGGTTCAGTCCACAGCTCTTCGACGACACACCGGTGCTTCTCGAGAAAGCGGAGAGGCTGATTTCCAAATGCGATTGCGCCCACGGATGCCCCTCCTGTGTGGGACCGGTGAAAGAGGTGGGAGAGAAGTCGAAAAGGGTGGCCCAGGCCTTGTTGAAAGAAATTTTGAGGCTCGGAGTCCAGAGGGGGTAGGGAAGATCGAGAAAAGGTCCAGTCCCCTTCCAAGGGCTTGGAAGTTTTCAATCGATGGAATTGAAAGAGCGACTTCGTCAGCTGACCTCGTTATGGAAGGCCCCCGGTCTCCCTCCCGAGGGCGGGCGGGAAGGAGACCTGAGGCGCCCTTTTGAAGAAGGATTGCCGGAAGGACGCCCCCCTTGGCATCGAGAGCCCATCCCCATCGAGAGGCTGATCGAAGGAGAGGTCGTCAACACCCCCGAGGGCACTACCTTTCGGACCGAGACATATTACCCTCCCCAATTTCGATATGGGGCGATGACCCTGGCCGAGATCCATACCATTCCCACCTATCCGGCCCACCTCCTGGTCAGGGATGATCGCCTCAAATCGCTCGACCTTCAAAAGACCCTCTTCCTCGATACCGAGACCACGGGCCTTTCAGGCGGGACAGGGACCCTGGCCTTTCTGATCGGCTTGGGATTCTTTCGCGGGGAGGGTTTTATCATCCGACAGCTCTTCGTGAGAGATTTCTCTGAAGAGAGGGCCGCCCTCTCCCTTCTCGAAGAGACGCTCACCTCCTTCGGGTTTCTCGTCACCTTCAACGGCCGCCATTATGACGTCCCCCTTCTTGAGACCCGGATGATCCTATCGAGGATACGCACCCGGATCCGGGAGATTCCCAACTTCGACCTCCTCTATCCATCGCGGAAGATCTGGCGAGGGGCCTATGAGAACTGCAGGCTGGTGACGCTCGAGGCCAGGCTCCTGGGAATGGAGCGAGAGGAGGATGTGCCCTCGGAATGGATTCCTTCCCTCTATTTCGAGTACCTTCAGACCCGGGATGCGAGAAAGATCCACCGGGTCTTCTACCACAACCGGATGGACATCCTGGCGATGGTGGCGCTCACGGCGAGGATCCATCTCATCTATCACGATCCTCAGGCCGCCCGTCCGAAGAAAGGGATCGAGCACTTCTCGCTGGGTCGGCTCTTCTGGGATCATGGGGAACGGGAGAAGGCCATCCCCTGCTTCGAGGCCGCCCTGAAACGGTGTGACGATGAACTGGCCTGGGAGGTGATGAAATGGCTTTCCATGGCATTGAAGCGGACGGGGAGGATCGAACAGGCGAGGTCGGTCTGGGAGGAGATGTTGAGCTTCCCCCACCCCAAGGATGCCCATCCCTACCTCGAGCTGGCCAAATTTCATGAGCATCGGCTGAAGGACTTTAAAAAGGCCATGGACTATGTGGACCGGGCCTTGGCCCTGACCCCTTCCCACCAAGGGAGGGAGATCGAAAGCCTCCTCCTGAGGAAGGGCCGATTGGCGAAGAAGTCCCGCAATGCGACTCCCTGAGCGGTATCGGTGGTTGCTCTGGCTCTCCCTTGCCGAGATCGGCACGATGCTCGTCTTCAACAATTACGCCGCCCTCCTCCCCATCCTTCAGAAAGAGTGGTCCTTGACCAACAGCCAGGCGGGGTGGATCTACTCCTCCTATCAGATCGGTTACCTCCTCGCCGTCGTCCTCCTGACCTCGCTCACCGATTACGTCCCGACCCCATATATCTATATCCTCTCCTCCTTCTGGGCGGGGGGGGCCGGGATGCTCTTTGCGTTCTGGGCAGAGGGGTTTAACTCCGCCCTCATCCTGAGGACGCTCATGGGCATCGGGTTTGCCGGGACCTATATGCCCGGATTGCGGATGGTCTCCGAGCGATTCGGGCCGTTCGAGAGAGGCCGGGCCGTCGGGATCTATGTGGGGACGTTCACCCTGGGAGCGGCCATCTCCCTCTTCGTCACCGGCACGCTCTATTCCCTTTACTCCTGGAGATGGGCCTTCTTCCTGACCTCCCTTGGGCCGATGCTGGGAGGGTTTCTTGCCCTCTTCACCTTCGGCAAGGGGGCTGCAGCAAAGGGAGAGGAGGGAAGGAGGATGCCCCTTCGAGAGATTTTGAACCACCGGCCGGCCTTGCGCATGATCGGGGGATATGCGGCCCATATGTGGGAGATGTTTGGGATGAGAGGGTGGATCGTCGCCTTTCTGACCGCCTGCCTCCTCACCGACCAGGGGGGCATCGAGAAGGCCACGAGCCTCAGCGCGGTGATCGCCTCCTTCGTGACGCTGGCAGGAGCCCTCTCCAATGCCATAGGCGGAGCCCTCTCCGATCGCTTTGGAAGGGTCCCCACGATCATCGTCGTGATGGTGGGGAGCAGCCTCCTCTCCCTGTCGATCGGATGGATGAGAGGCGCCCCTTTGCCCTGGATCGTGGGCCTCTCGATCCTGTATGGATTCCTGGTGACGGGAGAATCTTCGGTGCTCTCCACCGGAATCACGGAACTGGCCCCCCGGGGAGGGTTGGGAAGAACCCTGGCCCTACAATCCTTCCTCGGATGGACAGCGGCCTCCCTGTCTCCGATTGCCTTTGGGTTCGTGCTGGATCTGACCAACCCCGCGGAAGCGGCGGTTCGAACGGGATATGTCGCCAACTGGGGGTGGGCCTTCATGGTCCTGGGATTGGGAGCGATGATCGGCCCTTTCCTTCTCTGGCCTTTGAAGCAAAAACCCCTTGACAGGTAGGGATCGAATTTTTATATTATCGGGGCAAAGGGAAATGGTAGAGGTCCACGACCTCGAGAAGGAGGGAGGAAGAGCGGATGCCCACCTACGACTATCATTGCCCGAAATGCAAGAAGAAATTCTCTCTCGTGATGAGCATCAAGGATCACGATGAGGGGAAAGCCAAATGCCCCAAATGTGGCAATAAAAAGGTTGAACAGCAAATCAGTCTCTTCCAGGCCAAGACCTCGAGGAAGAGTTAACCCCTGCCATCACCCGATCCGAATCCCCCGACTCCCCCAGTCGAATCTTTCCGAGACCGAGAGGTGAGCCGTCTCGGAAGGGATATCCCTTTGCACCGAAGGGGCCTCTTTTTCCTCAGATCAACGTCCCTTCCGTCCAACCTAATTTGACGATGTCGATGCGGCCAAGATCGCTGACGCCGAGGCGATACTTCTCGTCGGCGGCGAAGATATGGGTGGGCGGTGTTTCGAGGGGTTTATCCTCTTTGAAGTAGGCGATCCGCTGGAGCTGGAGCAATCGCGCCCCCACGGCGTCGAGGGCCACCGGGTCCTTTCCGAGGAGAAGGCCCTTGTAGTCGGAGACGAATCTCGGGTCAAAGTGGTGGGGGCCACGATTATAGAACTGGGTTCGGAGGAGGCTGAGGATGTTGAGCCTCGTTTTTCCCCTGACGATCGGTTTGTTCCAAATCGAGGCCAGTGGGGAACAGGCCTCTCCATGGTAGAGCCATGGCGTCGGGACGAACATCACGTAATTCTTGATACAGCCCCCGATGCCTGACCAATGGTGGGTCCTCAAGGGGCGGACATTGATCAAGGCGGTGGAGGATTTGAAAATGGGATTGTTCAAAACCCCCCGGTCGTCGATCGCGATATTTTTCCGCGAAACGCCCGCATCCATCACCCTCCTGACGATGGCCTCTTCGAGCTCCGGAGGGGTGGGAAGATAAGGCCAGACATTGCTCTTGACGCCCACGATGTCATGGGGTTTGATCAGCCTCTTCCAGGCCTGAACGGGATCGGTCTCCTCTAAAAGGGCACAGACGCCTTCATCCAGCATCCTCTGCACGACCTTTGCGTTGAGGTGGCCCTGAGGGTCGATGGCGTTCTCGTCACGGACGAGAACCACTTTGACCCTGTCCCCTCCCTCCGATCCTCCCGTGAGCGAGGAACCTATGGCCGCACCCAACGTGGCATAGGCCGTGCTTCGGAGGAAATCCCTCCGGGTGATGATCTTGCGGAATGTCATGGGCGACCTCGTTTCAAGCGGTTCTGAGCCGATTCGATCAGGGTTTCGGCCTTTTCTTGCGAAGGTGCGTCGAAGACGATAAGGAGATACCTCTCCGTTAATGTGGCGGAGGTCCATTTTCCATTTTCCGTTTTTACGGTTTGGGTGGGCGGGGCCTCAGGCATATAGGCCTTCATAAACCTCTTCAGAGCGTTTTCCGCCTGCCTCCGTCCGGGATACTGGATCAGGAGAAGGAAGGCCCTGTCTTTCTCGCCCCCCAGGAGATAGGGGGCCAGGACCGCAGGGGTTTTCTCTCCTAAACCCAAAAGGTTTTCGTGAGCGAGGAAGTAGTGATGGTTGAGAATCTGGGGATGGCGAAAGTAACGGATGGCATTTTTCGTCAGCCCTCCTTCGGGGAGGTATTGGATCAATGTCGGAAGCGTCCCCTCCTCCTTGATCTTTTTTGCGATGGCCCTGCCGATCTTCAGGAGTTCGACCTTGGTGGTGGCGGTCTCCTTCTCAGCAAAGAGGGAGACGAAATACCTTCCTTTCCAGAACCTGAGAAGGCCGCCTCCGTAATCTGACCCCTGACCAATTCCCACCTCTTCTTCCGGCGTCTGGTAGGAAAAGATCCCGAAGGCATCTTCGGAGGCGCCCATATCGTAGAGCTCCACCACGATGGCGGGGTGGCCCTCTTTGACATATTTTCGGACCATCAGGAGGCTAAAGGCGTAGGCACGGTAAAGCTCGGCTGCACCGTCCATATATTTGAAGGCGGTCTGGCGGTCGTAAAACTCCTCCTTTCCCTCCGCCTTATAGTCCTCCAGCTGGGAGGGGAGCAATCTCCTCATCTCCCCCCTCCTCCCCTCTTTCTCGGCTGAAAAGGCGAAAGGTTGGGCGGTCATGAAGGTCCCCCAAATCAGAAGGAAAGAGGCCAGGGGAAGGATCCGGTCAGGTTTCACCATTTTGCCCCACAGGACACGATTTAAAGCAGTTGAAACAGAAGTATTGAAAGCCGATGAAGCCGGCCTGATAGAGACGCCAGAAGTGGACGTCCTTGATCATCCTCTTCTGGTCTTCGATCGGGCTTTCGGCGAATTTCGTCCAGAAGCGGATGGCGCTGCCGATGCCATAGGGCTGACTGTTTTTAAGGCACTTCATGTCGTCGGTTTTACCCTCTTCGTCGAGGGCTCCGACGGGACAACTCGTGACGCAGAGGTGGCAGCCCGTGCAGAGCGTTTCCGTGACCGGAGGATCCGAGGGCAGATCGAGGTTGGTGAGAACGGCGGTGAAAAGGACCCGGGATCCGAGCCTGGGATGGATGACGAGGTTATGCCTGCCGAGATGGCCCAATCCGGCTGCAATCGCGGCATGGCGCAGGGAGACATCGCCGATGGTTCCCTTGGTTTCGTCACTCATGTAGAGGGGGTAAGAAGGGGGAACGGTCATGGCCTTGGCCTTCAGCTCTTTTTCTAAGAAGCGGGCCAGACGATAATTGGTGGATCGGGCAAACTCGATCTCGTCGAGCCGACCGCCCATGGCGATCTGCATATTGCCGCTCTCACAATTGGAGAGGGCCTTGTGGGCGAGGACCACGATCGATCGGACCCCTGGAAAGATCGATTGAATGTCGGGAGACCTGGGGCTCCTATAGTCCCTGACGGATGCGATGCCGACATCGTCCACCCCCAGCCCCAAGAGGAAGGCTTTGATCTTCTCTTTCATGGAGAGCCTCCTGATTTCAGCCTGCCCTTCTCTTCCATTATAGGGGAAAACCCCCATGGAAAGCAAAAGGCCCCTCGCACTAATGGAGACCAAAGAGGTCAGGAAGCCAGAGGGAGAGGCCGGGGAGGTAGGTGATGATTAAAAGGGCAACGATCAGGGCAGCCACAAAGGGAAGGGCGGCCCGGGAGATGCGCTCCATCGAGATCTCGGCCAGATTGGCGGCCACATAGAGATTTAAGGCCACCGGCGGTGTCACGGTGCCGATGGAGAGGTTGACGGCCATCATCACGCCAAACCACATCGGGTCCCACCCGAAATGCCTGATCACCGGCAGGAGAATGGGGAGGAAGACATAGAAGATGGAGATGGCATCCATGATCATCCCCGCGATCAGGAGCAGGAGGTTTAAGAGCAAGAGGAGGGCGATGGGATTCTGCGAGAAGGAGAGCAGGGCCTTGGCGGCTCGATCCATGACGCCGAGGGTGGAGCCCGTCCAGGCGAAGAGCCCGGCGAAGGCGACCACGATCATGACCACGGAGGTGGCCACCGCAGCATCCCTCAGCACCTCGTAAAGGATCTTCATCTTCAGATTTCGATAAATGAAGATCCCGACCACGAGGCCATAAAAGACGGCGACGACGGCCGCCTCCGTCGGCGTGAAGATGCCCCCGTAAATCCCCCCCAGGATGATCACGGGAGCGAGCAGACCGAAGATCGCCTCCTTGAAGGCCTTCCTTATTTCGGATTTGGTTCCCCATCGCTCTCCGCCCCATCCCTTTCTTTTCGAGATGAGGTAGACCGGGATGACCAGGGCCAGCCCCATGATGAGCCCAGGGACGACCCCTGCGGCGAAGAGGCCGCTTATGGACGTTTCCGTGATCACCCCATAGACCACGAAGGCGACACTGGGCGGGATGAGGACGTCGGTCGTGGCCGCGGAGGCGACGAGGGCCGATGCAAACCCCTTGTCGTAACCCCGTTTCACCATGGCCGGGATCATGACCGCGCCGATGGCCGCCGTATCCGCAGGGCCGGTCCCAGAGATGGCTCCGAAGAAGACGCAGCCCGCCACCGCCACCAACCCCAGGCCTCCCGGAATCGGGCCGATGAGAAGGTTCAGAAGGTTGACCAACCGCCTCGAGAGCCCAACCCGGTCCATGAGGAATCCGGCAAGGATGAAGAAGGGGATGGCCAGGAGCGGAAATTTGGCGATGTTGGCGAAGAAGTTCGTCGAGATGACCATGATGCCCAGATGGTACTGATAGAGGAAGACGATCGCCGTGATCCCGACGCTGATGGCAATCGGAACCCCGAGGAAAAGGAGGAGGAAGAAGAGCCCGAAGAAGAGGATTCCCGGTTCCATCAGGTTTTTCCAGCTCTTTGACAGGCCAGGTAGGCGCCTTGAAAGATTCGAAAGATAACCAGGAGGCTCCAGATCGGCATCCCGATGGTGTACCACCATTGGGGGACCCCGATGCCGCTCGAGGTAATTTTCAAGGCCACCTCTTCTTTGATCTGGAGGATCGAGAAGTAAATCAGAAGGGCGAAGAGGATCGCTCCTAAAAGGGCACTGATCCAGAGAAGGAGTTTCCGGGCCTTGAGGGGAAGCCGGTCCGTGAGAAAGGTGAAACTGAGATGGGTCCCCTGACGGAAGGCGATGGCTGACCCCAGGAGCGTGACCCAGACGAAGAGGCTGACGACCAGCTCCTCGGTGAAGGCGAGGGAAAATTTTAGCAGGTAGCGAGAGACGATGTTGACGAACAGGATGAGGCCCATGAGGCCAAAGAGGAAGACACAGAGGACTTCTTCCAGATGGGAGGCCAGCCACTTCCCTCTTTTGAGCATCATGATTCGACCCCGACTTGCCCCCTCTCGACCCGAGATCGGAACGAAATCCTTTCCCAAGGCCAGAGGGGGCCGGAAGGGATTGGATTATTTGACGCCTTTGATCACCTTATCCGCCGCACTGACCAAATCGGCCCCGATCTCCGGTACCCACTTATCATAGACCGATTTGGTCTTGGCCTTGAAGACTTCCATGTCCTTTGCCGTGAAGACGACGACCTCCATGCCTTTCCCTTTCAGAAGGTCAATGGCCTCCGTGCTGCCCTCCAGGCCTTTTCTCGCCTCCTTGAGATTCCAGGCGGCGGCCTCCTGGGCGGCTTTGGCGATCATCTCCCGATCCTTCGGGTCGAAGCCCTCCCAGGTGGCTTTGCTCACCCCGAAGATCAGGGGGTCGATCGTGTAGTGCCAGATGGTGATATGTTTGTTCATCTCCCACAATTTGTACGGGATGATGATGGAGACGACGGGGTTCTCTTGGCCATCGACCGTCCCCTGCTGGAGCGCGGTCAGGGCCTCGGACCAGTTGATCGAGACGGGATTTCCTCCCATGGCCCTGAAGGTGTCGACGAAGATCGGGGAACCCACCACGCGGATTTTCAGCCCTTCCAGGTCTTCCGGTTTACGAACGGGCCGTTTGGAGTTGGTCAACTCCCTGTACCCATTTTCTCCCCAGGCGAGGCCGACCACCCCCCGTTCCTCGATGATCTTGAAGAGTTTCTTGCCGGGTTCCCCTGCCTTGACCGCATCGAGATGTTTGTAGTCGGGGAAGAAGAAGGGAAGGGAGAAGAGGTTGAGCTCTTTGACGGCTGGCGACCAGTTGATGGTGGAGCCGACGGCAAAATCGGCCACTCCCTGCCGGAGGATGAGGAATTCGTTGGTCTGCATCCCCGCAAAGAGCTGCCCGGCGAAGTAGCATTTGATATTGATTTTCCCTCCGGAACGCTCCTTG
The DNA here is from genome assembly GCA_026415035.1 of Thermodesulfobacteriota bacterium. Lineage (NCBI taxonomy): Bacteria > Pseudomonadati > Thermodesulfobacteriota > Thermodesulfobacteriota bacterium. The sequence continues at coordinate 37,487 of JAOAHX010000022.1, forward strand.
ACCAAATCGGCGAATTTCTGTGCCGCCTGGCCCCAAGGCGTTTGGGGTCCGATGACGAGGCTCAACTTGTATTCCGGTTTGTACATGGTGGCCCCGGTTTCGCCGATCCCGAACAGGACAAGACCAAAGACGACGGTAGCGAAAAGCATCTTTCTAAACATCTTTGACCTCCTCTTCAAAGTTTCCCTTTCCCTAAGGGTGAAAATTTTTTAACAAATCCTTTCCGTTTTGACAAGGAAGGGTTGGACGCTCTTAGAACTCCTCGAAAAATGGGTGTACGAAGTCGAAGAAGGTCTGTCCGAAGGGCTTGCCTTGGAAGCCATCTACCGCAAGGGAGAGGAGAAACCCGAGGGCCACCAGGGTCAAAAAGGCGAAGAGGAGGAGGTCGTGATAGTGGTAGAAACGGCCGATCCTCTGGGCTGCCTGATGGAAGGGGGTCTTTTCGGGCTCCGAATCCCTTCCTGGCTTGGAGTAGTAGGGCGTGTCCACCCCGGAAAAGAGGAGGAGCAGCCTCGAGCCGACATAAAAGGCAAACGTCAGGAATCCGACGGAAAGGGCCGCCCCGGAGGGGGCCCCGAGGAGCCGGACGAGCCCATAGGCCAGCAGGCCATAGAGCCCCCCTCCGATGATCCCCAACGATATCCTGACCGTCAACGCATTGAAGAAGCCCATGAGGTCAACGATTCAATCTTCGGTATCTCACAAGGTTCGAAAGGGCCTTGGCCGCCCGCTCCGGTGTGGGATAGTTGGGCATCCCCGCTGCCTCAAGGCGTCCGATCTCTTCGTCCCAGATCCCCTCCGGGGCCGACATACAGCAGAGGATCGGTTTGTCGATCTCCATCCGGACCAGGGCGTCGGCCAGGGTCCCTACGGCCGAGCGGTTGGCCGAAGCGAACATGATGCAGAAGAGGAGGGCGTCGATTCGCTCGTCCTTTAAGACGGCCTCCACCGTTCCGCGAATGGCCTCGGAATCGTACCAGGCGGGTCCCATGTCTACGGGGTTGGTGCGTATGGCCAGAGGGGGCAGAAGGCGGTTGATCTTCTCCTGGGTGGTGGGGGAGAAGGGGGGGACAAGCAGTCCCTCCCGCTCACACACGTCGCAAGCGGCCATTCCAGGCCCGGCCTGTCCCGAAAGGACCGCCACCCGGTTTCCTTTTGGGAGATGAGCGAGGGCCAGGGCCTTCGCCGCATCGAGAAGTTCCTCCGAGCTGTTGACGGTGAGGATACCGGATTGCTTGAAGGCCGCCTCGTAGATTTCATGCCTGCCGGCGAGGGACCCTGTATGGAACTGGGAGGCCTTGTCTCCGGTCGAGGAACGGCCTGTTTTGTAGGCGACGATCGGTTTTCCGGCTGCTCCTGCCTTGGCCGCCTCGAGCAATCGTCTCGGCTGGTCCAGTCCTTCGAGATAAAGGGCCATCACTCCGGTATGGGGGTCCCGATCGAGATAGTCCACCATGTCCCAGAAATCGACATTACAACGGTTCCCAAGCCCCACGATCTTGCTCAATCCAACGGAGTGGCGCATCGTTAAGAAACCGAAGAGGTGGGACATCCCGCCGCTCTGGCTCACAAAGGCGATGTTTCCTCTTCTGACCCTCGAGAATTCGGGGGTGAAGGTGGCGTTCAGGGGGAGGTGGAGATTGACGATGCCGAAGGTATTGGGGCCAATGATCTTTATTCCAGACCGGTTGGCCAGTTCGGTGATCTCCCGTTGCAACAGTTCGCCCCTTCGGTCCTCGATCTCCTTGAACCCCGCCGTGATGAGGACGACGCCCCTCACCCCCTTTTCGCGGCAGACCTGAAGGGTCTTGGGCACCTGTTCGGCCGGAAGAACGATGATGGCGAGTTCCACCCTGTCAGGAATCTCGAGAAGGGAAGGGGAGGTCCGAATCCCGAAGATCTCGGCCTTTCCCGGGTTGACCGGATAGATCCGGCCGGGATAATTCCCCTCGGTCAAGCTCCTCATCACATGGGATCCGAGCTTGTTTGGGTTATCCGAGGCGCCGATAACCGCCACCGCCTCGGGTTCGAAGATGGCGTGAAGTGCCTCTCGGTCTTGGCTCATGGCTCTTCCTTTCCGGTTCCCTCGGGTCTTTCGCTCCTTTGAATCCCCTTTCGAGGAAGGCCCTCCGAGGTCCTCTCCGTCCGACCCTGGAGGGTAAGGGGTTCTGGGTAAACTTGAATATACACTGTTTTTGAAATGGAGGGAAGCCCCTCCTTTGTTGTAGAATGTAGGCAGGAAGCGTATTCGGATCCCTATCGAAGGTGAAGGATGGATCGGCCTGCCTTCCTTGCGTTGCTCCTTCTGCTCATCCTCTCCTCGATCCACGGGACGACCGAGGCCCTGGGCGGAGGCCATCCCTGTTGTCCTGAAGATCGGGAGCTTTCTTATCTCCTCCATCCCAAACCCACCCAGAGCTATTCCTACCTGGTCCGGTACGAAACCTTTTTCTCCACGGTGTTGGGGAAGGAGAAGGGGTTTTTCGTCATCCTTCCCATCGATTTTTACCAAAATCCCAAAATGCGGTATCCCCACCTTTATCTTCTTCACGGGTACAATTTCCATCGGAGGGGATGGCGTTGGAAAGCCAAATCTCCCGAAGAGGTGCGGAAGCATCTCTGCGAAGCCAAGGAGGAGGAATACCATTGGCTTCTCCATGAAGACATCGCGGTGATTGCCTATGCGATGATGGATTCAAAAAATCGGACCTATCGGGAGTTGCAACGTTCCCTGGAGGATCGGTTTTATGAGCTTTCAATCCACGGGGGTCTCCTGAAGGAGGACTACCATCCGAGGGAGATTGCCCAATCCCTTGTCCTCCATAATCTCCACCCAGGGGGAAATTTGGATGACCCCTTCCAGCCTATCCTTAAGATGGTCCTCGTTCTGCCGGACGGAGACAACGGATTCTATACCGATGAAAACGAAGGAAGGAGGCTCTTTCCCGAAACAGAAAATCGAGGGCCCTGCGATGGGTTCCACCCGAGGGAGTCTTGGAACTATTCGCTCTTCCCTTTCCTTTGGATGCAACCGGGCGCCTTAGGGCAATACGAGACCTATTTCCTCGAACTGGTCAGACATTTGGAGACCCGATCCCCTTACAGAGAGAGGCTTCTGCCCGTCAGAGGGATCGGAGGGATGTCGATGGGCGGGTTCGGGGCCATGAAATTGGGGCTGAAGTATCCCGACCTCTTCCATTCCATCAGCAGTCAGAGCGGGCTGCTGGACCTCGAGCTCCTCAGGAATCGATGGACCCTGAAGATGGTCCTCCCGGAATTTTTGGAGGTCTTCGGACGCCTCGACCCGAAGAGCCTCCCTCCGGGTTCTCGTCTCGACCTTTTTTACATCGCTTCCAACAATCCCCTCCGCCTGCTGGCAAAAAGGGGGATCAAGCGATTGCCCCCCTGGATCTATTTCGACTATGGAGAACAAGAGGGATATCCTTGGATCGTCGAAGGGAACCGGAATTTCGAGAAGGCCTTGGCCGCGGCGAGCCGCCGGATCTCGGCCCAGGCTTTCAACGGAACTTCCCAGCATAATTACCAGTTCTGGCGAAGCCGGGCAGGAAATATGCTGCGGCACCACTCGGAGGTTTTCCGGGGGCTCCTTTTAGGTCATTCCGTGTCTTCGCCCTGAGGACTACTGCTCGAGGAGCAGGCGACCGAGCCTCTCCCGCTCGATCCCCATCCATTCCCACGCCTCGACGTATACCGCTTTCCCTTTCTCGTCGTAAGGGTCGACAAGGATCTTCCTCAGAAAGAAAGGAGAATTCCTGACATGACATTCTTTGCAGCCTTTGGCCCCGAGAGCGAGGGACCCGGGCCGGACGTTGTGGTTGAGGGAGAGGTCCGTCGGTCGGGCCCTATCGTGGGGAATCTTCTCCACCGCCCCTTTTTTATCCAATCGATAGAGAAATCCTCCCTTGAGGAGGACGGGCAGCTCGGCGATGGGATTTCCGAAGCGGTCTCTTCCTTTGAGGGCGAGGAGGAAGGATCGAATCTCCTCGAGGCTGTTCACCTCTGGAACGCCGTCCCCGTTGTCATCTCGGAGGGGCGGTTTCTTCATCTCCCGGATCTTCCAGAGCGGGATGGGTCTGACGACATTCCTCTTTTCGTCCAGATCTCCCCAGTAGATCGGAAGGGCGGGCTTCACCGGTACGATCTTTCCCTTGAAATTCCTGAGACCAGGGTACCAGAGAGGGGACCTCGCTCCGGCGGAGGGGATGAAGTCCGAGGTCTCATAGATCCGTGTCTCTCCGGTGGTGTGATCATAGACGAGCTCCGCGGAAAGGGACCGGTAAGGAAGGTGGCAGGTCTGGCAGGCGATCCTCCGCAGGTGGCGGGGCGAGAAGGGGTGGCGGGGGCGGGGCGCTTTGCGATCCCTTCTTTTGTAGTGGCAGTCCTCGCAGGAAGGCATCGTCTGGTCCAGGTCGTCTCGGACCGTCAACGAGAGGGAATCTCCCTTGGCGATCTGGTGTTCCTTGTTCCCCGGATGGCAGGAGACGCACTCCATCCCTCTGGCCCGGTGGACATCCGTCTCGGGGCTCCACTCGTATCCCCTCTTCTTTTCTCCATAGGGGGCATGGCAGGACCAGCAATTCTCGGAAGGAGGCCTTCGGACGATCTGAACATGGAGGTTTTCGAAATCGGCCACCTCCTTGTTGGTGTAATCGATCCGCGGGGAGCCGGTCTGGGCCTCAGGGGTTTGTGGAGAAGGAGGTTTGAAGGTGGCCCAGCCCGCTCCTGCCGCAGGTCCGTAGCGAAACAGCCCCGCCCTCAGAAAGGCCGCGCGTTCTTTCCATCGATATCCCGGGAGGTGGCAGATGAGACAGTCCGCTTCGTTCACCCCGCTTCGGTCCCAAGGGGCGCCGTAATTCTCATGGCCTCCGCTGAAAGGGGTATAATCCCCGTCGAGGTGAGGAGGCTCGCCAAAAAATTCATAGCCAAACTTCCGTTTCGAGGGATCGTAGTAAGGGTTTCCCCTTCGATCGAACTCGGCCCATCCTCCTCCTGGATGGCAGGGGCCGCAATTCCGGACGTAGAAGAAGGTGGATCGATCCATTTCGGAAAAGGTCCGATTCGTTTTTCGGGAGAGGAGGCTCGCATCGGGTGAGAGGGGAGAGTATTTTCCATAGAGCCCGGAGGAGAGACTCCCGGGCGTTTGGGGATCGAAGGTGTCGCTCACCGCGATCTTCCCCGACCCATCCAGGCGGCCCTGTTGGAAGTGGTACCCCTTTGTGATCTGGTCGTAGTCGTGGCAGGCACCGCAGGTCTTTTTGGGGCTGTAGGGAGACTGGCTCCCCATCGTGAGGGGAGTTCCCTCGTGGTCCCTCAATACGATCTTCGGATGAGGGGAAGTCCCGGAGGAGATCGAAGAAGGAGTCGGGGAGAAGAGACCAAGGCCGGCCAGCGCGATCAAAAAGAACGACCCAAAGAGGAATCGTTTCAGCGAGGGTCACCTCCCTTCAAACAGGGTCGGTCCAAGGCCCTGGGACGGGCCCCCGAGAGCCCCTTTTTCCGACGGGCGATCTCCCGTCTGGCCATCTCCTTTGCCGAATCGGTCAAGAACCATCGGCCGATGGCCTGTTCGAGGTAGGCGAGCCAAGCGGGCTGGGAGAGGTTAAACCGGTTGGCATCGATCGCCACCCCCCTGGCCGAGTAACGCCAGAGTTTGTCCGCATCTTTCACGATCCGATCGTTGAGGGAGAGGGGCCTCTTTCTCGAATCGTGGCCACGGATGATCCGACAGATCTCCTCCGTTTTCTCTTTCGGATAACCCATCGTCTCGAGTATCGCCTTGGCGATCTTCGCCCCTTCCCGTTCATGGATCTTCATCAATTTAGGGTTGGTGGCCTTGGGTCCAAAGGCCTGGAGGTGGAGGGATGCCGGAATGGCCATCCACCCGACATCGTGAAGCAGGATCGCTGGGATGATGACCTCTTCGTCGCCCCCTTCCCTCTCGATGAGTTTCAAGGCGTAGCGGCGGGCGATCCGGGTGTGGACCAGATTACACCGGATCTGAAGAAAGGGCCTGGCCAGCTCAAAGATCTTCTGATAGGTGCTGCCCCTGCGGCTTTTCACCTCAGCCCCTTCCTTCGTTGGGTTCGAATGGAAATTATGGTATGATAATTTGATCAGGGGATCAAGATGAAGCGGATCTATCTGGACCGGAGGGTCTGGCAGGAGTCGAAAGAGAGCTGGGTGAGCTTCGAGAGCGATCCGAACCTTCGAATGACGAAGTGGAGTATTTATGGGCGCTGTGTCCCCTGCATCACCCATCTCTACGAGCAGTTACAGGCCGGCCGGGACGAAATCGAGTTGAAGGAGGCCTTCCACTGCTGGAAGGTGGTGGCGGTTCTGAACGATCAAGAGGAGTGCCTGGAGGTCCTCAAGGAGTACGAGGAACGGTTCCTCGGGGATCGCCCGGTCCGAGGGAAGTTCGGCTCGAGCCAACCGGAAAAGCCCACCAAGGTCTTGATGTTCCATACCGAGGACGAGGGGGAGAAAGACCGGCTTCTGAAGGAGCTGAAGGAGTGCGTGAAGAGGGTGAATCCGGAGGGAAAGGTCTTCTGTCAGAAGGCCTGTGCCAACCTCTACTATGAACTCCTGGGGGATTGGAGAGAGTGGAAAGAGGTGACCCGTATCAGGAATGCGGCGGTCCGTTCCGCATTGATCGAGCGGATCAAGAAATTGCTTTACTGGGAGAAAGACGGGTAGAGGAGGACCTCGATCTCGATCTCATCGCCTTCTTTTAAAGAGAGGGAGGTCTGGATCTTTTGGGAGGCGATGAGCTCCACCTTGTTTTCGGGATAATGTTCCACGAGGGGAAGAACGATGGCCCCCCTCAGGCGCTGATGGATGAGGACCGGGTAACAACGAGCCCTGCAGAAGGAGGGGTCTTCCGGGACGATTTCGATCCCCTCCCTCTTTTTGAGATCTTGGTAGGCCCGAAGCGAATCGAGGTCGTGGATCTGGAGGTTGAGGGTGCCGGGATAGGGATCGATGGAAAGTTTCTCGATGAACTGTCTTCGCACCCAGGGGATCTGGGTAAATTGATTCGCCTCTTTCAACCCCCCCACAATTTTTCCTCGAATCTTAATGGTTCAACCCTCTCTTTTTCAGATGATTTTTGACCGTTTGGCTCCCCCAGCGGGCGAAGAGGTTGTGTTCGATATGGAAGAGGTCGAGGACCTTTCCGACGGTGTGGTTGATGAGGTCATCCATCGTCTTGGGGTGGAAATAGAAGGCCGGGGCAGGCGGAAGGATGATCACCCCGAGGTCGGCCAGGTTCATCATCAGGTTGAGATGGCCTTTGTGGAGCGGGGTTTCCCGGACGACGAGGACCAGCTTTCGTCGTTCCTTGATCGTGACATCGGCGGCCCGGATCAGGAGGTTGAGGTTGAAAGAGTTGGCGATGGCCGAAAGGCTCTTAATCGAACAGGGCATGACGACCATCCCGTCGGTCTGGAAGGAACCGCTGGCGATATCGGCCCCCACATCCTTGATGTCGTAGACCACCTTGGCCAGGGCCCGGACCTCCTCGACCCTCCAATCGGTCTCCATCCGGATGGTCTTCTCGCCCGCCTCCGTGATCACCAGGTGCGTCTCCACCTTGGATCTCGAGAGGACCTCGAGCAATCGGATTCCGTAGATGGCCCCGGTGGCTCCCGAGATTCCCACGATCAACCGTTTCATCTCATTCCTTTCGCCTTGAGGTCGTGGAGAAGAGGGGAGAGCCTTCGTTTTACCTCCTCCGGGACATCGACCTTTTTGAACCCCTCGGGCCTCGGCCGCGTGGCATCCAACCCCATCTTGGCGGTGAAGAACCCCTCTCCCGCTGAAGGATCGATAGGTTGTCCCCTCATCTCGGTCAATACCATGAGGTCTCGGTCGGCCTGGAAACGGGTGGCCAGGGCCCATTCGATCTCCTGATTGCTGTGAAGGTCGATGTCCGGATTGACCGCCACTGCCTTTTTGATATGGGGAAAGGAGAGGGCCAAGGCCAGGGCCCTTCGGACCTCCGCCCGGCTATCGGTCTCTATGCTTATGACCGCATGGGAGCCGAAGGTTCCGGGGACGAAGCGTATCTCCCGGATGGCGGGGACCTCCCTTTTCATCTTTGGCACAAAGTCGAGGCCATGGACGAGGTAGAGGAGGTTGTCCACCTCGAGGCTCCAGGGCACGATGGCGTGATAGAAGGCCCCCTTTTTCAGGGTAAGGGCCGTCACCTCGATGGAGGGGCTCCTGGAGAAGCCCATGTAATAGCCGCTCGATTCTCCGAGGACCCCGTCCTCTTCCTTACCCATGGGATCGATCACGCCTTCGATCACGATCTCGGCGCGGGCGGGGATTTCGAGATCGACGGTCTCCGCCTTGACCGTCTCGATCGCCCTTCCGATGAGACCTCCCACCAGGGCGAGCTTGTCCATTCCCGGAGGGGCTTTGAGTATGGGCGCGATGAAGATCAGGGGATCCAGGCCGATGGCCGTGGCGATCTCCATCTTTCTCCGTCTCTTTTTGTACTTCTCGTAGATTTCCGAAAGGGGAGGGTTGAGCAGGGAGATCCCGAGGCGGTCTTTGCCTCTGAGTTCCATTCGGTGAAGCCCCCGTCCCATCGCGCCGGTTTCGGGATCCCGGGCGGAAGAGACCCCCGAGGTGATGTAAGGACCGGAGTCGTCCTCATAGTGGGTGAGGATGGGCAACAGCCTCCTCAGGTCGAGGCCCTTTCCCCTTTTGATGACCTCCTTGGGGGTCTCCTCGCGGACGAGGACAGGTGGGATTTCTTGTCCGAGGCGCTTAAGAAATTCCTCAAAGAGCGTTTCGGGCTCCGCCCGGAGGGCCAGGGCCAGGCGTCTTTTCGTTCCGAGAAGGTTACCGACCACGGGCACCCGATGGCCTTTGACCCGCTCAAAAAGGATCGCTGGTGAGTCCCGCTTCCCCAGCTCCGACAGGACCGCCGAGATTTCATATCGAGGGTCCAGCGGAAGCTTGATGGAAAGGAGGTCGCCTTGGGATCTCAAGGCGTCCAGAAAGTCACCCAGCCCTGAGATTGGCCTCAAGGAGGCTCCGGAAGAGATCATTGAAATTTGTTGACCTCTTTGAGGATCTTGATCGACCAGGGCCTCTCCTGGAGTTGACCCCTTCCCAGGCGGACCCACAGAAGGTCTGGGTATTTGGTCTCCGATTTGGAGACCATGGCAATGGCGTAGGTACTTCTGTATTTATAGCGGCGATCCTCAGGGGTGAGGTCTCGGACGATCATCTCCATCTCCTGGTCTTCTGGGAAGGTGTCGGGGTCTGTCAGAATGAAGGTGTCGTACTCTTTTCTGGCCATGCTCTCCCTCCTCAATCCTTGAATCCATAGGCTTTCCAGTTGGTCAAAACCTTTTCCTGAATCGCCTTGGGGTAGATATCGGGGTTGCTGAAATTGACCTTGATCGGAACCATCCCCTTCGGCCAATCGAGGGGGAAGGTGCAGTCGAAGAGGACCTGAGCGCCCCGGCTCCACTTTCGATCGGCGGGGTCGGCGAAGGGATAGAGCGGCGTTCCGGGGGCCTGTTCATATTTTCGAATGCCCCGGATGGGATGGCATTTGGTGCAGAGATCGTGAATCACCTCGTCCTTGTTGTAGATATCGGTTTTATCATCGACCACGACGACCATGTGGAACCAAGGGCTCAATTTCGATCCGAAGACGAGATTGGCAATCTGGGTGGCGATCCCGCTGTAGGCGACCTTGGTTCCGACGACGACAAGATGGTGGGTCGATTCGGGCCACATGAAGACCCCGGTGATGGGAATGCCCTGGCTTTCGAGGAGCTTTCTCATTTCAAGGCCTAATGAAAAAGATCGCAGCAATTGCCCCTCGTCGGTGGGGACGCCCATATTGGAGACCGTCAAGATGGGGTTGTTGCGGAAGGTGATGGCCTTGATCCGGTAAACGGTCCTCGGTTCTCTCGGGGAGGTCCGATAGCCCGTATACTCTCCGAAGGGCGCCTCCTCGATCAAGACGTTGGGAATGACGTCTCCCTCGATGATGATCTCGGCATGGGCCGGGACGAGGAGGTCGTTCGTTTCGCACGGGACCAGCTCCACGGGAGCGCCCATCAACATGCCCGTGAACTCGTCTTCGGGGATGGGGGAAGGGGCGCAGGCGGCCACCCCAGCCAGGGGATCGCAGCCGATGACCGTAGCAAAGGGCATGGGTTTGTTTTTGGGGACGTATTTTCCATAAAACATCTTTCCCATGTCGGAAAAGGGAAGGACCGGGCCGACCATGGTCTTTTCGTCGAAGACCGACTGTCGGTACATCCCCCAGTTGACGAATCCGTTGTCAGGATCTTTGGAGACGACGAAATGCCATGTGGCCAGATACCTCCCTCCATCTCCTCCGTGAACCATCGGGGCCGGCAACTTGAAGAGGTCAGCATCCTTGTCCAGCCAGATGTTCTCTTTACAGGGAGCCTTTTTCTTGTCGACGACGACCGGTTTGATCGGCTCTCCGGTCGTTCGCTTCACATACTCATCGGAGATTTCAGGCACGGAGGCATCTGGTTGCATGCCCATGGCGATGGCGAGCCGTTTGTAGGTGGCCAAAGGGGCCCCGAAGGCTTCGAATCCCGGATAGTCCCGAATCTTTTTAAAGTAGGGGGCAGGTGATTTCCGTTCGCAGACCCTGCGGACGATCGCGCCCATCTCAAGGTCCCAGTCCACCTCCTGGTGGATGGTGACGAGGTCGTCATGGGTCTCCAGGGCCTTGATGAATTCCCGATTATCTTTGTAAAACGTATAAGCCATCACATCCTCCTTTCGGAATGGTTTTAATCCCCTTTCGAGAGTTTTTCGATCACGTCGGTCCACTTCCCCTGGGCCCTGAGGATGAATTCGGCCACCTCCCTGACCACCCCCCTTCCACCCCCTGCCAGGGTCACATAATCCGCCACCTCTTTGGCCTCGACCGAGCCGTCTGAGGGGGCGACCGAAAAACCGACCCGCTTCATGACGCCCAGGTCGATCATCTCGTCCCCGACGTAGCAGATCTCCTCGTCCTTGAGGCCAGAGTCTTTTTCAAATTCATCGAGCTTTCCGATCTTGGCCGAGGTCCCCCATAATTTCTCCAGCGGGACCCCGTAGATCTTCCCCACCTGTTCATCCGTCCTCGTGATTTTACTGGTCAGGAAGGCCACGCCGATCCCCCCTTCCTGGAGGGCCAGGCATCCCAGACGGTCGCGAAGGGAGAAGCATTCCGACTTCTTCCCATCATCCGTATAATATAGGGTGTTATCCGTCAGGATCCCGTGAATGTCGAGGATCACAAACTTTACCTTTTTGGCTTTCTCAACGGCCTGCTCCCTGTCTTTCATCGGAAACCTCCCCTTTCGAAATCTCCTTTCAGTTTTCTCTCGATATCCTCTTTGAGGGCCTTCTTGTCGATCTTTTCCGCTTTGGTCAAGGGCATCCGATCGACGAACTCGATCCTCTCCGGAAGCTGGAGGACCGAGGCCTTCTTCTCTTTGAGGTGGGCGATGATCTTTTCAAAGCTTAAATCCGCCCCCGGCCTGGGTTGAATGTATGCGCAGACCCGTTCTCCGAGGTCCGGGTCGGGCATGGGCACGACCGCAACCAGGGCGACATCGGGATGGGTGCTGATCAGGGATTCGATCTCCGTGGCGCTGATGCTTTCGCCTCCTCGATTGATCATCTCTTTGACCCGGCCGGTGAGCCTGACCACGCCCCTTTCATCGATGATGGCCAGATCCCCGGTCCGGAAAAACCCATCTTCGGTGAAAACCTTCGCATTCTCCTCGGGCGCTTTGTAGTAACCGGTGAAGACTCCCGGCCCTTTGATGACCAATTCTCCCGGCGTGTTGGGAGGGAGCTCTCTGCCGTCCGGGCCCACCACCTTGTAAAGGTCGTAAGGACAGGTGGGTTTCCCCACGGTATGGAGGATCGTCTCGAGAGGATCCCCGGTTCGGGTCAGGGTGGTCTGGCCCTCTGTGCCTCCATACCCATTGTAGAAGTGACAGCGGAGATCTTCCCTCACCCCCTTCACCAGCTCAGGAAGGCTCAGGCTCCCGCCACAATGCATTGCCCTCAGGGAACGGAGATCATAGTTTTTCCGGCCTTCGTAGTCGAGTAGCCTTTTTGCAAGCGTCGGCGTCCAGACGATCGTGGTCACCCTCTCTCTCTGGATCGTCTCGCAGACCTCCTTCATCTCCGTCGTATCGAGAAAGACGTTCTTGCCAAAGGCAAAAAGGGTGCTTCCGAGCCCTTTGGTGAAGGTGAGGTCATGGCCGATCGGTCCGGCGAGGAGGCAGGTGTCTCTGTGACTCACTTCCCAGGCATAGGCGGCAAATTCCATGGTGCAAATGAGGCTGTTGTGGGTTCGGGGGACCAGTTTGGGAAGACCCGTCGTCCCACCCGTGGGACCCATGTGGGCGACCTCCATGGGATCCGGTCTTCTCAAGGCAAGCCGGGTGAGGTTGGCTTCGTTGAGCTCCACCCCTGCCATCAATTTCTCCATGCTTTTATAGAGTCCCAGACCCTCGCTCCGGACAAGGATGACGTTTCTCAAAAAAGGGGTCTCCTTGACCACATCCTCGACGATGGGAAGGTAATCGGTCTTCTTATATTTTTCCGGCACGATCCACAAGGTGGCCTCCGAGAGTTTGGCCAGGTACTGGATCTCGTGCTGTCGATAGCGGTCGATGAGCAACACCGGGATGGCACCGACCTTTTGGGTTGCAAAGTAGGCGAAGACGAACTCCACCCAGTTTGGGAGTTGAATCAGGACGCGGTCTCTCGGGGCGACCCCAAGGTCCAAAAGGCTCACCGCGAGGCGGTCGGTTTTCTCCCTCGCCTCTTTGAAGGTGAGCCGGTGCTGTCCGTCCACAAAGGCCTCTTTGTCCGGAAAGACATCCGCCGCCTTGTCCAGGAGATCCCCCAAGGTCATACCGGACCACCAGCGAAGGCGAATATATTTCTCAGCATCTTCTTGGGGATAAGGGGTGAAGCCTTCGAGATAGCCTGTCATCTCATCCTCCTCTCCAAGGCTTGGGGAAGGTCATTTGTATCCCATGCGGGTCACCTTTTCGACCCACTCTTCCCATTTTCCCATCGAACGGAGGATGAATTCACAGGTCTCCCGGATTGGCCCTCGACCTCCGGGTGCGGTGGTGATGTAGTCGGCGACCTCCTTCACTTCATCGATGGCATCGGCTGTGGCCACAGCGAATCCGACCCTTTTCAGGAGGGGGAGGTCCGTGATTTCGCAACCGATGTAACCCACCTCTTGGTCGCTGAGGTTCAGCTCACGTTTTAACTCCTCCAGTTTTGCCACTTTATCTTTCACCCGGAAGTAGAATTTATCGAGTTTTAATTCCCTGGCGCGGAAGAGCCCCTCCTCATCGATGGAGGTCGTATCCAAAAACGCGATCTGGATTCCATTGGCCGTCAGGGAGAGATCGCCAAACCCGTCCATGTGCCAGAAGGCATACTTCCGTCGGCCTTCGATATCGCAGAAGAAGGTGTTCGGGGTGAGGACGCCGTGGACATCGTGGGCGAACAATTTGATCCTCTTGGCCTTCTCTCTCGCCTTTGCGAGGTCTTTTTCGAATCCCATGCCTTTCTCCTTTCCCTCAAGCCTTTCGGGGACCGGCTCAGCCCAGCTTTTTCCCCAGTTGGTAGTAGCGATTTTCGAACCAGATCAAGGGTTTCAACTTGGGTCGGATCTTGTGGGCGACGACCTTCCCGACGTAGAGGATATAGTCGCCCTCCTTCACCGAATTCACCAGTTTACATTCGAGATTGGCGAAACAATCGGTGATCATGCTTCCTTTGATCGTAGAGGCAGGCTCGGTGTTGATCTTAAATGTCTTCAATTTGTCGATGGATTCTCCGTGGATCGCCCCTAACTTCTCGGCCAGGTCGACCTGATGGGTGGAGGCGAGGTTCACGACGAATTCCTTGGCCTTGGGGATGAGGCGATGGGTGGTGCTCTCCTTGGAGATGCTGATGGCGATCAGGGGAGGGGAATCCGAGACAAACATCCCCGAAGCCGTCATGAGATTATGTTTCCCCCCTGCTTCGACGCTCACAAAGGTGACGATGCAGGGAAGTTCTCCAAAAATTACATCTCTATAATGCCACATCTTGCCCTTCCTCCTTTCTCTGCGTTCAGAACCGATTCAATCCTCAAACCCGTACTCCTTCCATCGGGACTTCACCTTGGCCAGCATCGCTTCCGAAAGCTTGATTTCCGTCGGCTTGACCGTCCACTCAAAGGGGATGGTGGCGTCGAGGATGATCCGGGAGGTGATAAATTTATTGTCCTCCGGCCCGAGGGAAGGATCGAGGGGGGTCGATCGTCCGCGGTGGATGATCTGGGTGCCCCGCTGAGGGTTATAACGCGTCCCGAGGGCCCACCATACCCGGGGGAGGTCGTCGGCCTCGATGTCGTGATCGACGATGATCACCATTTTCACCCCGTACATTCCTGTGTTGCTCGCGATCACCGCAGCTGCCACCTGATCGGCATGACCTGGATACATCTGCTCCACGGAGACGACCACGATAAATCGGCCGGAGGCCTCGGGCAGGGTGTAGACCGATTTGATTCCAGGGATCTCCATCTTGGCCAGTTCGGTCCAGAGGCTGGCGTTCCTCGTGAAGGCATAGAGGATATGCTGGTCTCCGACGGGCCTGCCCACGCTCGTTTCCCAGAGGATGGGGTTGTTTCGATGATAGATCCGTTTTACGTCGAGAGCGGGCTTCGGGATGGGTTTGATCAATTCCTCCGTGTAATAACCGGTATATTCTCCGAAGGGGCCTTCGTTTCGGAGGTTTTTCGGATCGATCTCCCCTTCGAGAACGATCTCCGCGGCCGCAGGGATGGGGAGCCCCGTCAGGGGGGCCTTGACGATCTCGACGGGTTCCCCTCGTAAAGAGCTCACCACGTCGTAACCACTCTTCGCCTTCACCGTGGTGGCCGCACCGGCCAGGACGTGGAGGGGGTCTCCCCCGATGATGGCACAAGCGGGCATCTTTTTGCCCGCCTTGGCATACTTTTTCAAGATGCGGTCCCCTTTTTTCCCCTTCAGGATCTGGACGCCCACCGTCTTATCATCGAGGATCCCCATCCGGTAGGTTCCGAGATTGATATCGCCGGACTCGGGGTCCTGCAACACCATGAAGACCGCGGTCCCGAAATACCGACCCCCATCGAGCTCATAGAATCTGGGGGAGGGGAAAGCAAAGGTATCCACCTTGTCTCCCTCGAGGACGTTTTCGAAGATGGGCCCATCTTTCTGCTCCTTGGCCTTAATCACTTCCTTGACGGCCACATTGACCCATTCCTTGGTGAGCTGGACCATGGAAAGGGAGGGGTCCTTTCCCAGGATGATGGCGAGCCTTTTGGTCGTTCCGAAAGCGCCGGTCAGAACGGGGCTGGTATATCCCTTGACGTTTTCAAAAAGCAGGGCCGGTCCGCTTTTCTCTTCCACGAGCTTGGCGATATGGGAGATCTCGAGGTCCCAATCCACCTCGGCCTTGATCCGTTTTAATTCCCCGACCGCTTCACATTTAGCGATAAATTCCCTGAGGTCCATCTTCACCCTCCTTCCCCAATCGTGGGTTAAAAGTCGATTTGGCCTTCATTATCTTTTGAACAGGAGGGGCTTGTCAATTCATTTATTTTTATGTTTTAATAACTTCTGGTTATGGGCAAGCAGATCCCCCTTTATGATTCGATCCAATCCCTTTTCGTTTTCCACGAGGTGGCGAAGCAGAAGAGTTTTTCGAAGGCCGCCGAGGAACTCTACGTCACCCAGCCCGCGGTGACCAAACACATCAAAGGGCTCGAGCAGAAGATCGGGATGCGCTTGATCGAAAGGGGAAAGGCCGGTTTCGGCCTGACGGAAGCGGGAAAGATCCTTTTCAAATCGACCCAGAGGATCGCAGGACACCTTCAGGAGGTCGAGCATCTTCTTGGAAAACTCCGGAAGGAGCACCATGGTTTTCTGAGAATTGGAACGACGGAATCCTATTCCCGATGCCTGATGCCCGAACTTCTCTCGGAATTTCAGACGCGCTTTCCTTCGATCAAGATCGCCCTCGATGTCGGGAGCTCGGAGGAGATAGAGAAGAGCCTGCTGGCCTACCAGAACGATGTGGCCTTGATCGCCGTGACCAAAATTTCCCCCAAGTTCGAATGCGTTCCGTTTCTTAAGGAAGAACTCGTCCTGATCGTCTCCCCCCAGCATCCCCTGGCCAGCCACCGGAGCGTCTCCCTCAGGGCCGTGGAGGGATACCCTTTTATCATCCGGGCCAGAGGATCGACGACGAGAAAAATCGTGACGGAGGCCTTCAAAGAGCTGGGAGTTCACCCCTCCCTTTTCATCGAAGCCGGCAGCTCAGAATTCATCAAACAGTGGGTCTCCGAAGGAAGAGGGATTTCGGTCATCGTCGATCGGATCGCTGAGGAGGAGGCGAAAAGGGGACAGGTGGTCCGGATCCCCCTGGAAGAAAGATTCCAGTTACAGGTCTCTTTGCTCTATCTGAAGGCGGAGAGAGGCAACCCGGCCATCCAACATTTCAGCCGCTTCATCGAGGAGAAGAGGGAGGGGGGAGGCAAGGTACGGAATTTACAAATTAAAACTTGACAAAAAAATAATACTTGGTTAAAAATAATAAGTTAAAAATCTTTTTGCTCTGGGATCTTCTAATATAACTCATTGATTTTCCAATCTTTTTGTTTGCACGGAGGATTTTGCTCAAAAGCAATTCAAAAGATCTTGGAGAGGTTCCCGAGCGGCCAAAGGGGACAGACTGTAAATCTGTTGGCAATGCCTTCGGAGGTTCGAATCCTCCCCTCTCCACCAGTTCGATATTAATTCGATATTAAAAGGTCTGAAGCTGGGCGGAAAAGGTTTTTGAGCGGTTTGCCCGCTGAAGTGTGGTTTCGTCGATATCCGTGGATCCGAGAAGTGACCGTTGTCCAACAAAACGACCCCGATTGAGAGGAAAAGCGGGAGTAGCTCAGTTGGTAGAGCATCAGCCTTCCAAGCTGAGGGTCGCGGGTTCGATCCCCGTTTCCCGCTCCAAAGAATACAACCTTACTTGGTGATAGAGGTTCCATTCAAGAGGAAGCCTGTCTCGATTCGCTGACAGGTTTTTTATTTATTTTTCTCATCACCCATGCCCACGTAGCTCAGTCGGTAGAGCGCATCCTTGGTAAGGATGAGGTCACCAGTTCAATCCTGGTCGTGGGCTCCAACGAGGCGAGGCCTTTCGATCATCTTCTTTGGAGGAACTCAAGGAGGGAGGAGCCATGTCGAAGCCGAAGTTTGAGAGGACGAAGCCGCATGTGAATGTGGGGACGATTGGGCATGTGGATCATGGGAAGACGACGTTGACGTCGGCGATTACGAAGGTGTTGTCGGCTCGGGGGTTGGCGCAGTATATGGCGTTTGATCAGATTGACAAGGCGCCGGAGGAGAAGGAGCGGGGTTTGACGATTGCGATTGCGCATGTGGAGTATGAG
>JAOAHX010000023.1 GCA_026415035.1 Thermodesulfobacteriota bacterium
ATGTGTATAAGAGACAGCCATCTATGCAATGGATCAGTTGCTGATAAGTAGCATTCAAAGCTTCTTGTGTTACCCTGGCAACCGATTGGGAAAATGCACGAATGGCTTGCACATAAACGCGATTGTCCTCCGGCCTTGGATAGGTGTTGGCGATGGCCGCTATGCGCCTGCCCATCCCATTGCCGTCGGTATGGACGACTGCGATGTAACTGGACTCGCCCTTGGTGCGACCAAAATCATCAAAATCTTTTGGAATCTCATACCCGTTGAGCGTTAACTTCTCTGTTAGCCGTTTATGGGCTGCCTCAAAGGCTGCTTCTTTGGCTTTCACCTCGGCAGAAACGCGTTTACCATTCTGATTCTTATCCACTGCTGGCAGGTCAGTGTACTGGCAATCCGCCGTTACGCCTAGGCCCAGCAGCGGGGTAGAAACAATGGGATCATTTTTCTTACGCCGGACTTGCTCAAGGGAATCCTGCACCACCTGCGACAGAGCCTGGGTATCCCAGTCAAACTCGTTGTGCGCGATGACCAATCGCAAGCCGGGAGCATTTTGAAGCGTGCGGTGGGTCAGGCGGCGGGTAAACTCACGCGCCTTTTCCGGCGAGCGGAACAGCACCACCGTGTTGCCGCCGCCGGCATACACTAGTTCGGAGACCAAACTGCCTCCTTCAATGGCAACTTGGTCATCAATCCGACCACCTTGATCCACATTGGTCGCGCCCAGCGCCGCCAACTCCTGGTAAACCCAATCCTGCGTGGCGCAGCGCACCAGTTCTGATGCGCCCACGTTCTGTTTAAGGACGTTGCTGCCAAAGATGTAACCTTGGATTCCGATGGTATCTATGACGGTCACGGTCAGTTTTGCCATTGCACGTCTCCTTTCACGACGGTTGGGAGTTGAACCAATCCCGCAAATGGTCAGGTAAATTCGGCAAGTGTTCGGCGCCAAACACACGCACCTTGCCCGCAGCGTCCCAGGATTCTTCAATTTCCTTCTGAATTGCGGTCGGGTTACTATCCGGATTGTCTTCTGCTTTTGGGGCGCAGCAGACCAGCCCTATTCGGGCCTCGTCGCCGCCCATCTGCCGGGCGCGCACAAAAACTTCAAACAGCTTTTGCTTGGTAAGGCTACGCTTGGTTTCCGTCGTACACGAGATGGCAAATAACTGATACCCCCGCATAGCCACCACATCAAATTCAAAGTTGCGCTCCTTGGGGGTAATACTCATCGCAGTTTCGTGAATCTGGCAGTCTTTCGCTATTTGCTGCAACGACCATAGCGTATAGTGTTCCAGCCATTTACCATCCAACCATTTAGCCACTTCTATCACTTCCCTGTTCCATTGGGTTGCCAAGTCTTTCAAAAACCGGGCGCCTTGCCAATCTATAAAGTTAGGGAGGGAAAGGTCATCTAAACCTTTTTTGCGGATTGGGGTATCAGGCCCATTGCGGAGATTGTCGTCGCACCAACTTCGGAAGTTTTTGCAATTTATCCGTGCTAAAGTCTGAGCAATCTCTGTCCCGAATACGTCAGTTGCCGGTGGCCGCTTGAGCGTATAGCCGTGCAGCACAAGCAGAGTCTCAACTGTAGGCTGTACCTGAAGACCAACAGGGAATAACCGGCTGGGTTGGTCTCCTTGATCCACAACCATACTCAGTGTCCGTGCATCCAAGTAACTGAATACTGCCCCTTGACAATACTCCTCCACGGCCCGATATGCGTGAACGGCCATCGTCTTGGTGCCTCCTGTGTAATTCAGGCCGACATCTTGTTTGCCTTTTACATGCTCCGCTATTTTGTTGAAAATTTCTTCCCCCTGGGCTTCTTTGACTTCGATTTTGGTTACCCGACCTTTTTCAGCCTGCAAAGCCGCAATCAGACGGTCGGCCACCGTGGCGGTCTCGTCGGTGTGGAACAGGTAGATGTGTCCGCCCGGTTTTAACAGCAATTTCGCGGCGACATAGTTGGGCAGAGGATTTGTCCCCACCAAGAGAAAGAGGTTTTCTGATTGAGGAATATTATGGCTCATATCTTGTTGTTCTCCCGAGGGGCTGGGGTCCTGAAAGACAAAATATCGACATTAATCCTCTTCCAATAATGACTTACGGACCAAGCCGTAGTTCGTCAAAAAGATCGGGGGGTTTGGAGAAAACGTGAAGTTATTTGCTCCCCAATTTCATACCACCCATTGCCGAAGACGGCGTCTTCGCCGACGTGGAGGTATTCTCCGGCCAGAAGCAGAGGAAGGAATTCCTCTAGGTCCCCTTCAAAGGTCATCTCTCCTATGAATCCGCTTTGGTCGTGATAGGTTTCCTGGGTTCGGCTTCTTCGCCGCATCCCGACCCATTCGAGGTTGGAATGAACTTTCATAACCTTTGTGGCCCGCTCGGCAAGCCCAGAAAAATCAACCTCCAGGGGTCCTCCGCAATAGGAGACGGAGAGGGCATTGATCCGATCCCGAAGCCGTCGGACAAGATGGTGGAATTCGGGGTCTCTGACGAGCCTGCTCTCCCCTTTCCGTCCGGTGGGGTTGTATCGGACCCGGGTCGGGGTCAGGAATCGGAGGGTCAACCGGTCGCCCCGGAACTTTTCGCTCCTTTTGAGCAAATCTTCCCCTCTGATCTGGGCCTCGAAATTGGAAACCACGTTGGTCTCGGGATCATAGATCGAATCGTATCGGCCCCCTCGTAAAACTTCGATTCCATCGAGACTGAACCTCCCCCTGTTCAAACCGATCCCGAACCTGCCGAGCTCTTTGAATGGAACGATCACATAAGGGAGGCCACGGATCCGATCCCCCACCAGGACCATCTCGAACCTGAGGGGGGTGGCGGAGGTGTATTCCGTGGCCCCATCCAAAGGGGGTTTGATAACGAACCCCCGGGGGAGATTCTTGAGCCTCTTAATCTTCCCTGCGTCAATGGGGTTGAAGATCAGGGTGTAGGCACACCTCTCTTGCATGCTGCAGGCGTCGCAGGTTTCTTGATCTCGATTCAAACAGGCCAGCCTTCTCAGGGAAGACCCAAAGGCGCCCCTCAGGACACTCCCCTTCCATTGACCAAAAAATCGTATGGCGAAGTTGGGTCTGAACGTGAATCGATAGAGGGAGAAATAGAGTCTCTCGATCATTCCGAGGTCCTCGCGGGCGAGGCCGAGCCTCGGTTTTCTCGACTATACCAAAAACCGGATCAGGGTTCAATCATTAAAACACTATCCCCCATTGCGTTTGGTATGAAGGGCCCACCCCGAAGGGTCCAAGCGGTCATTTCATTTAAACACAGGACCTCCCCCAGGGAGTGTCCTATGTTTTTAATTTTCGAAAAAAGGAAGAGGGGTTCGAAGGTCCGATTCTCTGCGATTTTTTGGGGGTGATTCGATCGAAAGAGAGGACGAGGGGGGCGCTAAAATCGAGGAGGGAGCCAAAGGCCCCCTCCTCGGTCCCTAAAAGGTTCGCTGCTGCGAGGGTTTATTTCCCCTTTAATTCCTTCAGTTTGGCGGTGAGGGCGGGGAGGACTTCTTTAAAGTCTGCGACAATGCCGTAGTGGGCCACGTTGAAGATGTTGGCCTCTTTGTCCTTGTTGATCGCCACGATGTACTTGGATCCCAGGTGGCCGGAGATATGGGACAGGCCCCGGAGAGGGCCACGGCAATATAGAGCTTGGGGCTCACCACCTTTCCGCTCTGGCCGATCTGGGCCGATACCGGCGCCCAGCCCTCGTCGCAGGCAGGTCGGGTGGCTCCCACCGCACCGCCCAACACCCGGGCAAGCTCCTGGATCATCTCCCAATTCTTGGCGCTTCCGATGCCCCGGCCTCCGGCCACGACGACCTCGGCATCTTCGAGCTTCACGCCCTCGACCTCCTCCTTGATCCGCTCGACGACCTTCACCTTGAGCGTCGAGGGATCGACTTTCCCTTCGACCGGGATCACCTTCCCCTGCCTCGAATCGTTCCGCTCGGCAGGGGGCAAAGTTTTGGGCCGGACCGTGGCCATCTGAGGACGGGCCGCTTTGGCCACCATCGTCGCATGGGCATTTCCTCCGAAGACCGGCCGGGTCGTGACGAGCAGTTTTGTGGAGGGATCGATGGAAAGGCTCATGCAGTCCATCGCAAGGCCTCCTCCCAACCTTCCGTTGAGCCTCGGGGCGAGGTCAGAACCGATATCCGTGTAACCCATGAGCACGATCGAGGGAAGAAGGGCTTTGCAAAGGTTGGTCATCACCTGGGTATAGGCCTCGGGATGATACTGATCCAAAAAAGGGTCCTCCGCGATGTGGACCTGGTCGGCCCCGTAGGCGATCGCCTCCTGGGCCAGGCTCGAGGCCTTGCTTCCCATGAGAAGGGCGTTCAATGGCTCGCCGAGGTCATCGGCCAGTTTCCTTCCCGCTCCGAGGAGTTCAACGGTGACCGGTGCGAGCTTACCCTCCACCATCTCTCCGAGGATTAAAAGACCTTTATGCGCTTCCATAGGACCTCCTCCGTCTCCTGATAGGCTCTTTCATCAAATCAATTTGGCGATCTTTTCTGCCAGGGCGACCCCGGCCTCGGCCGGAGTGTTTGCGGCGATGATCTCGCACTGGGTCTTTCGGGTCGGCACGGAGAGGCCGATCACCTCCATATGGGCCTTCCCTTTATCCAGTTGGGAAGGATCCACCCCGATGTCCTGGGCCTTCCAGGTCGGGATCTGCTTTTTCCGGGCCATCATCAACCCCATCCCGCCCGGAAGTCGGGGGAGGCCGACCTCGCTGCTGACCGTCACCAGGCAGGGCATTGGCGCCTCAAGCACCTCGTAGCCGTCGCTCACCATTCGCTTCACCCGGACCGTCTTCTCCACCGCCTCGACCGATGCGGCGATCGTGATGAGGGGCAGCCCGAGCAGCTCGGCTAAGATCGGCCCCACCTGACCATCGCCCCAGTCGGCGGCCTGCCGTCCACAGAGGACGAGGTCGTAGGCCCCGATCTTCTGAATGGCCTTGGAAAGGACGTGGGCCGTTCCGAAGCTGTCGAGGTTTTCGAAAGCCGGGTCACTCAGCACATAGCCCTCATCGGCCCCCATGGAGATGGCATGTCTGATCACGTCGGCGGCTTTGGCCGAACCCAGGCTCAATACGGTGATCTTTCCCTTATGTTTGTCCTTGAGTCTGCAGGCCACCTCCACCGCCCTCTCGTCATAGACGCTGATCACGGGCGGAACGCCTGGTGGAGGGATGACCTGTTTGGTCGCCGGATCGATCTTGAATTTGGCCGGCGGGATCTCGG
Source organism: Thermodesulfobacteriota bacterium (assembly GCA_026415035.1). NCBI lineage: Bacteria > Pseudomonadati > Thermodesulfobacteriota > Thermodesulfobacteriota bacterium. The sequence continues at coordinate 5,263 of JAOAHX010000023.1, forward strand.
GGTCGAGAACCTGTTTGACGCAGACGACGATGTTCATAAGCTTCCCTCCTCGATGTGTTCCTAAATTGCTGTTCCTTCTCGCTTTGGAAAGGGCTCGGGCGGATGAGGCTTAGGACCTCATGGCCTCTTCGACCACCTCGACCAGATCCATGGCCTTCAACGCATTCTGGATGCCCTTATGATTGATCGCATCCTCGAACATCTGCAGACAGTAGGGGCAAGCGGCGACCACGGCCTCGGCGCCTGTCTTGACGATGTCTTCCAGCCGGGTCTGGTTGATCTTCGTCGTGCCGGGCTGCTCTTCGATCCACATCAATCCCCCTCCGCCGCCGCAGCAGAAGCCCGTCTGCCGGGAGCGCGCCATCTCCCTCAGGTGCCCTCCGGTGATGGAGCGGAGGATCTGCCGCGGTTCGGTGTAGAGGCCATTGTATCGGCCAAGGTAGCATGGGTCATGGTAGGTGAGGGTCGTCGGGAGTCCCTTCGGGCTCAGCCTCAACCTCCCCTGTCGGATCAGGTCGGCCAGCAGCTCGGTGTAGTGAAGGACCTTGAAGGCTCCCCCGAATTTCGGGTATTCGTGCTTCATCGTGTGGTAGCAGTGGGGACAGGTCGTTATGATCTCCTCAACGGCGTGGCTTTTAAAGACCTCGATGTTCTGTTCGGCCATCATCTGGAATTGAAATTCATACCCTGCCCTTCGGGCCGGGTCTCCGCAACAGGTCTCGCCATCTCCCAGGACCGCGAAGTCCACCCCGGCCGCCCGAAGGACCCGGGTCATGGCGAGGGTCGCCTTGACGTTTCGTTCGACCAGGGCGCCGGTGCAACCCACCCAGAAGAGGGTCTTGGCCTCTTCCCCATCGCCCAAAACCCTCACCTCGGCCTCGGACGTCCAGTCTCCCCTCAATCGCATCGACTGGAGGCCGGCCCAGGGATGGCCCCTCTGCTGCATATTTCTCAGCATGAGCTGGGCGCTTTCGGGCATCCGGCTCTGCTCCATCACTAAGTTCCGTCTCATGTCGATGATCTTCCGGATGTGTTCGATGCTGACCGGGCAGACCTCCTGACAGGCCCCGCAGGTGGTGCAGGCCCAGATCTCCTCCTCTTTGACCACCTCGCCGATCATCGCCTTGGCAGAGGTCTCGGCGGAAGGTTCGGCCGTAGAGCCAGCCTTTTGGCTTAGAAGGGCCGGCCCCGATTCGAGGAGATGCTCCTTCAGGTGATGGATGACCTCCCTTGGAGAGAGCGTCTTTCCGGTGAGCTGGGCTGGACAGTTCACATGGCACCGGCCACATTCTGCACAGGCGTAGAGATCGAGGAGGTCTTTCCAGGTGAAGTCCTGGATCTTCGAGGCCCCGAGGGTCGCCGTCCCTTCGGCCGCCTCGAGGGCCTCGAGGGGAATCGGACGAAGGTCGACCTTCGTATCGAGGGGCTTGAAGAAGGCATTGGCGATGGAGGCCAGGATGTGAAGGTGCTTCGAGCGAGGGATGTAGACCATGAAGCTGAGGATGACGAGGTAGTGGAGCCACCACATGAGGCGGTAGCCCGATTCGAGGGAGGCCTTTGAAAGTCCGGTGCCGGAAAGGTAGTGTGCCAGGGCCGATCCAAGGGGTGGCCAGGAGGCCTGAACCCCCCGGCTGGCGTGGTCGAAGCCCACGCTCAATACATGAAGGGCCATCAGAGAGAAGACCATCATCAGGATCACCCCTGCTTCGGCCGTGGGCTCGAGCCTCGGCGGTCGAATGACGTAACGCCGGATCGCGGCCACGATCAGGGTGAGGGTGACGAGGAGGGCCGCCAGATCGAGGATCGAAAAATAGAAGGTCTCGAAGGGGGTCCGTTCGATGTATTCAGAGAGGCCGAAGCCTCCTGCCAGTCCGACGAAGATGATATAACTGAGGAAGAAGAGGCTGAAGGACCAGAAGAGGAGGGCATGGGCCAATCCCGCCCGGTCCTCCCGTGACAGGGTCTTCAGGGTGCACCACTGGGGGACGACCTCCAGGACCATCTCCTTGAACCTTCGACCTTTCCGGTCGAAGCGGTTCTCTGGCCCGCCGAGCCGCATGAGGCGATAGAGGAGATAGGCCCTCTGGAGGAAGAGGCCGAAGGCAATGGCGAACAGAGCCCAGAAGATCACATAGCCGGGAAGCCCCCAGTAGGTCGCGCTGACCGGTGACACGGGATTCTCCTTTTCAGGTTAATTTTCCTTGCCTTTTCTGACGATCTTTCGTTTCTCTTCGGGAATGGGTGGCGGGACGGGGCCTCCGACGATCTTCGTCACCGCGCTGAATTTGGGCGGGCAGGCCTCGAGACAGGTCCCGCATTTGATACATTTCTCCTGATCGATGATGTGGATCAGGTTCTTGCCGCTGAGAATGGCATCGACCGGACAGCGTCGGGCGCAGCTCATGCAGGCCTGACACTTCTCCGGATCGATATAGTAGGAAGGAAGCTCCCGGAAGAGCGCCTCGATCTCCTCCCGGGTGAAGAGCTGGTCCCAGGATTCGCGCTCCTTCTGGCGGGTGAGGAGTTTCTCCCTCTTGGCGATCTTCAGGTACGGGATCAACGCCATGATCCGTTGCACCCTGGCCGCGGCCTCGCCCTCGTCCAACCCCTCGGCCTTGCCAAAGGGGCCGAGGGAACGGATCTTTTTGATGAAGTCGTTGACCGTCTCGGCGAAACGGCCTCCCTCGGCCGAAGACATGAATTCGATCCGGATCCGCTCCGGGTTCAACCCCACATACTCCATGATCCGCTTGCAGAGGAGGACCAGGTTCAGGGCATGGTAGTTGCCCTGGGTGATGTATTTGCATTCGTCGAGCCGGCAACCGGCGATATAGACCCCGTCGAGACGGTTCTGGAAGGCGCGGAAGACGAAAGAGAAGTCCACCCTTCCGGCGCACATCATCCGGACGATTCTCACCTCGTTCGAATATTGCAGTCTGGAAACTCCAGCCAGGTCAGCCGCCCCGTACCCTCACCAGTTGCAGACAAAGCCGATGATCCGGGGTTTGAACTTCGTGGCAGCGCTCATCTCTCCACCTACTCCTTCGATCGGGATGGGGTCTCCTTAAGCATCGCCCTCCAGTGTTCCTCGATCGCAGAATCGATCTGGGCAAAGAGTTGCCGATCGGTATAGTGCTTCAACTGAATCGCCCCCGTGGGGCAGACCGCATTGCAGAGGCCATCGCCCTTGCAGAGGACCGGGTTCATCTTCGCCTTCTTCCCCTGACGGGTCTCGTAGAGGTCGATGGCCCCATAGGTGCAGGCCTCCACACAGGCCCCGCAGCCGATGCATCGCTTCTCCTCCACCTCGCAGATGGAGCCGGAGGCGATGACCGTATCGTGGGAGAGCAAGGTCAGCACCCTCCCTGCGGCGCCATAGGCCTGGCTGATCGTCTCGGAGATGTGCTTGGGATAGTGGGCAAGGCCGCAGAGGTAGACCCCGTCGGTGCCGAACTCGACGGGCCGCAACTTGACATGGGCCTCCTGGAAGAAGCCGTCCGTCCCGAGGGCCACCTTGAAGAGCCTCGAAATCTCTTTGTTGTCGGCCGCAGGGATCGTGGCCGCGGCCAGGGCGACCAGGTCGGCATCGATCTCGAGTCTGTTTCCGAGGATATAATCCGTAGCCGTCACCTTCAGGACGGGCCTCCCCTCCTCTGAGGTCCCAGGTTCCACCGTGGGCCGATCCTCCGGTTCATACCGGATGAACTTGACCTCCTTGTTGGAGGCCTCCCGGTAGTAGTCCTCGCTGAACCCGTAGGTCCGCATATCCCTGAAGAGGATGTAGACCTCCGTCTTGGGATTGATCTCTTTCAACCGTAAGGCGTTCTTCACCGATTCGCTGCAGCAGATCCGGGAACAGTAATTCCTCTCCTCGTTTCTGCAGCCCACGCACTGGATCATCACGACGCTCTCGGCCTGAAGGACCTTCTCGTCTTTCCGCTCGATCGCCTCCTCCAGCTCGAGCTGGGTCATCACCCGATCGTCCTCTCCGTAAAGGTACTCCCGGGGACGGTAGACCTCGGCGCCCGTTGCGATGACCGTGGCCCCATGTTTGATCTCGGCGATCCTTCCGTTTGACTTCACCTTCGTTACAAAGTTCCCGATATAGCCGGTGGCCTCCGGGATCGTCGCATTGGTATAGACATGGATCTTGGGATGCCGATAGACCTTTTGGACGAGATCCTTCAGGAAGGCCTGGACATCCATGCCCTCCAGGGTATGGTGTATCCGGCGGGCAAGCCCTCCCAACTCCGGCGCCTTCTCCACCAGGTGGACCTCGTGTCCCTGATTGGCGATGGAGAGGGCGCAGGTCATTCCGGCGATGCCGCCACCGACCACCAAAGCGGTTTTGTTCACCGGAAGGTCGAAGTCCTTCAGGGGTTCGAGAAAACAGGTCCTCGCCAGGGACATCCGGACGAGGTCGTTGGCCTTTCGGGTCGCCTCCTCCTTCTCCTTCGAGTGGACCCAGGAGCAGTGCTCCCTCACGTTGGCCATGTCGAGAAAGTACTGGTTGAGCCCCCCTTCGCGGAGGGAGTACCGGAAGGTGGGCTCGTGCGTCTTCGGGGTACAGGCCGCGACCACGACCCGATTGAGCCTCTTCTCCCGGACGACGTTCATGATCTGGTTGGTCGATTCGGTGGAGCAGGAGAAGAGCTGCTCCTGGGCGTGGACGACGTGAGGCAGGGTCAGGCTGTACTCGACGACCGCGGGCACATCGACGACCCTGCCGATGTTGGCACCGCAATGGCAGACGAAGACGCCGATCCGGAGTTCCTCCTCGGAGACATCCCTCTCAGGCGGAAAGACCCGCTCCTTGGTCAGCTTCCCCCTCCGGTAATTCAACATCTCGCCGCACTGGGAACTGGCCCCGTTGGCCGTGAAGACCGATTCGGGGATGTCGGTGGGGCCTTGGAAGGTCCCGCTGACGAAGATCCCCTGTTTCGAGGTCCTCATCGGGTTGGTCAGGCCCGTTTTACAGAAACCGTGGGGGTTGAGCTCGATGCCCAGTTTTTGGGCCAGGGCTTGCGCCTGGGAGGGAGGGGTCAGGCCGACCGAGAGGACGACCATGTCGAAGGCCTCCTCTTTGACCCCCTCCTCGGGAAGGGAATATCGGACGATCACATCCTTGGTCGCCGGGTCCTCTCCGACGATCGTGGCATAGCTCCGGATGAAGCGGACCCCTGGAAGCCCCGAGGCCCTGGCGTAGAACCGTTCGAAATCCTTTCCAAAGGACCGGATGTCATTGTGGAAGACGACGCACTCGGCCTCCGGGTGATGGTCTTTCGTCAAAATCACCTGTTTCTGGGTATAAGTGCAGCAGACGGTCGAACAGTAGCTGTTCCCCCCGGGGATGACCTGTCTGGAGCCGACGCACTGGATCCAAGCGACCTTGTGGGGATGCTTCAGATCGGAGGTCCGGAGGATCTCCCCCTCGTAGGGCCCAGTGGAGCTGAGCAACCGTTCGTAGTCCATGCTGGTGACCACGTTCTGGAGGCTTCGGTAGCCGTATTCGTCCCTGACCCTCGGGTCGTAGGGCTCGAAGCCCGGTGCCAGCAGGATGGCCCCCACGTTGACGGTCACCTTCTCCGGGGTCTGGGTGAAGTCGATCGCCTTCTTCTCGCAGACGGCCTCGCAGATCCGGCACTTCTTCTCCTTTAAATAGAGGCAGTTCTCGTCGATGTAGGTGATGAGGGGGATGGCCTGGGCGAAGTAGATGTGGATGGCCTTGTTTTTGGAGATCTCCTGGTTGAACGGGTCGGGCACCTTGACCGGGCAGTACTCCACACAGGTGTTGCACCCGGTGCACTGACTTTCGATCACGTAGCGGGTCTTTTTCAGGATGGTGACGCGAAAGTCCCCTGCCTCGCCCTCGACCTCGTCCACCTCGGCGTAGCTGAAAACCTCGATGTTGGGATGCCGGCCGACCTCGACCAGTTTGGGCGAGAGAATTCAGATGGAGCATTCGTTGGTCGGAAAGGTCTTGTCGAGCTGCGCCATCCTCCCGCCGATGGAGGGACTGCTGTCGACGAGGTAGACCTTGAACCCCGCATTGCCAAGATCGAGGGCTGCCTGAACGCCGCTGATCCCTCCGCCCACGATCAACACGTCGCCGAATCGCTTGGTCGCCAATTCCCGAATGAACCGTTCGATCTTTTCTCTTTCCACGACTCTCTGACCTCTTGCCGAACCCTTGACGGGTTCCGGTCCATGGAAGGGGGTCCACCCCCTTTCAAATCACTTCCCGCACGACCTCGGTGAGGTCCATGATCTCGATCGTCTTTCCTTCCTTCAACGTCAAGCGGCTGTCTTCGAACTGGGTGATGCAGTAGGGGCAGGCCGTCACCAGGACCTCCGCACCGACCCCGATCGCCTGTTCGAGCCGGATGTCGGAAAAACGCTCCCCCTTGGCCGTCTCCATCCAGATGCGACCTCCACCCATGCCGCAGCAGAGGCTCTTGTCCCGGATCTCTGGCAGCTCGACGAAGGTCAAGCCCGGGATCTTCTTCAGGATCTCCCGCGGCTCGTCATAGATTCCGTTGTGCCTCCCCAGGAAGCAGGGATCGTGATAGGTCACCTTCCGAGGATAGTCTTTTTTGAAGGTGATCTTCCCCTGCCTGAGGAGCTCGAAGAGAAACTGGGTGACGTGGAGGACATCGAAGTTGACCTTGAACTCGCAATACTCGTTCTTGAAGGTATGGAAGCAGTGGGGAGAGGTCGTCAAGATCTTCTTCACCCCGGTCTCGATATAGGTCTTGATGTTCTCCTTGGCCAGGTGTTTGAAGAGGGTCTCGTTTCCCGTCTTTCGGACGCTCTCTCCGCAACAGACCTCCCTCGGCCCTAAGATTCCGAAGTCGACCTCCGCCGATTTGAAGATCGTCGCGGTGGCGGCCGAGACCTTCTTCAACCTCGGCTCGTAGCTCGGGTAACAGCAGGGGAAGTAGAGAAATTCGGTCCCCTCGGTGAACTCCTTCACGTCCAGGTCCCTGGCCCAGTTGGCCCGGTCCATCGGCTCCTGTCCCCAGGGGTTGCCGACGCTGGCGATGCTGGTCGTGACGGTCCGGAGGTTTGGGATACTCGTCGGGACTACGCCGTCCGGCACGAGAAGCCTCCGCATCGCCCTCATGACGTCGATGATCTCCACGCCCCTCGGGCAGCGCTCCACACACTGACCGCAACTGGCGCAGAGCCAGAGGTCCTCTGCCTCGAAGGGGACCAGCCCGTACTTGGCCTGATTGACCAGCCGTCGGAGGAAGAACGTCCTGACCCGGTTCCAGGGGCAGACCGTATCGCACTTGCCGCACTGAAAGCAGAGTTTGGCCGCCTCCCCTCCGGCCTCCTTCAGGCCGTCGATGACCATCTTAAAAGGTGTCAAGGGAACGGTTTCCATTCGTCTCTCCGATCTTCCTGTTCTATCCCTTCCTGGCCGCCAACCGGGCGACCGCATCGGTCACCTTCTCCAGCCCGTACTTGTCTACAAGCGCCTCAAGCCCCACTTCCATCTCCTCTTTCTTCGCCCCCTCCTCTTCGTCCACCTCCTCCTCCCTCTCCTCGTAGATGAGGGCCTCGTTCAAGCACCACTGGACGCAGAGGGGTTTCTCCCCTGGTGGATTGTCCTCGCACATATCGCATTTGAGGGGAAGTCCTGAATCGGGCTCCTTGAAGAGGTCCCTTGAGGGGCAGGAGGCCCGGCAGAAGTCGCATTCGTTATACTCCTTCCCGTCGATCACGTATTTGTCCCGGCCCATACATTCGGCGGCCGTATACTCTCCTGCATAGACCGGCAGGTAGACGTCCTTGAGGGGGGAGCGGATCAGTCGGATCCGCGACCGGGCCGGGTTGTTGCTGCTATATTTCGGATTGGCATGGAAGGCCGAACAGATGAGCTCACAGGCCCGGCAGCCGTTGCACTTGTCGAGATCGATCTTGATCGTCTTGATCTTCTTCTTGATCTTAGCCATTTTTGATGATCCCTCTCTCTTCTAAATCCCTGGCGACATAATCGAGCCCCAGCCGCTCCAGGGTCTCCTTTTTCGGGATGCCGTTGTAATCCCAACCTTTATATTCGTAGTAGCTGGTGAGGAGTTTTTCTTCGAGCTCGGGGAATCGCTTCTTCCAGTGGTCTTCGGGCGGTTTCTCCTCCTCCCGGGTCAAGCCCCTCCTCACGTTGATGGCCCGGATCAGGTTCCGGTTCCGGTGGTAGATCTCGTTGAGCCCCTCCTCGTCCATGTCGATCCCAAGGGCCGCCGAGATGAAGTGGGGGTAATTGTGGATGTGATAGGGAGGCTTGAGGGGGAAGGAGGAGAGGCCGGCGCAAACGCCGAGGGCGTCATCGATATAGTGCATCTTCTCCATCCACTCGACGATCTCGCAGGCCATGGGGACCGTGGGATAGTAGGGGTTGGCCTTCTCTCCCCTGGGTTCCCAGTCGAGAAAATACTGCTTAAACCGGTCGTCGGGCACCTGAATCCAGTCCTTGACGAACTCCTCCCGCTGCTCCCTCAAGGGGAATGGCTCCTGGGGGAACTGGCCCTCGATCTGGGTGATGTTGGCCTTCTCTCCCGTGCAGTACATGAGAAAATAGACCGGGTTGAACATGTAGAGCTTGAGGGGAAGTTGCTCGTGCTTCTTGATGTTGTTGTGGGCGAATTCCTCGGCCCCTTTTCCGATCTGCTTGGCCGCCCAGTAGGTGCCATTGGCCAGGATGTCGCCGATCCCTTCCCGCCTCACGATCCGGTCGAGGAGCCAGTAAAACCTCCCTTCGGTATCGGCGGGCATCCCGGGCATGTCCTGATCGGTCAGGATGCCGGCCTCGTAGAGTTCGAGGGCGAAGGCCATGACCTGGGGCGTCGAGAACCCGTCGACGCCGTATTCGGTCGCCCTCTGGGCGATCCGGAACCCGAAGTCGAGATCCGAATAGGCGGCCATCGTGTAGGTGAGCTTGGAGTAACATTTCATCATGTAGGTCGAAAGGCCGGGGACGGAGATGATCGCCCCGCACTTGAGGGGGCAGTTATAGCAGCTGATCAACCGGGTCCGGACGCTCTCCTGGACTTGCCGCCACTTCTCCTCGACCTCTTTCGTCCAGAAGTCTTTCCTGCGGGTGCGGGCGTTGCCCCACATGAAGCCGGTCGTATGCCACCTCTCGTCGACCAGCTTCAGCTCCTGGGGAGAGCCCAAGCCCTCGAAGATGGGCTCGACGTACTTGATGGGATTCTCGGCACGGTACCGGATATATTGGAGAACCTCGTTGCAGAGCTGGATGAACTCGGCAGGCCGGGCCACGCTGATGTCCTTGGTCCCCCGGACCGCGATCGCCTTGATCCCCTTGTCCCCCATCACCGCGCCGATCCCGAGCCGGCTGGCGCTGGAGCGTCCCTGCTCGATGGAGGCCATATAGACCCGGTTCTCCCCTGCCAGGCCGATGGCGGCCACCTGGATGTTCGGATCCTTCAGCTCCTGTTTGATGAGCTCGGCCGTTTCGATGGCGCCCTTGCCCTTAAGGTGGGTCGCATCCCGGATCTCGACCTTATCGTTGTGAATATAGACGTAGATGAGCTGGGGAGACTTGCCCCGAAAGATGATCTTGTCGTATCCCGCATACTTCAATTCGGGCGCGAAGAACCCTCCCATCATGGAGAAGCCCATATAGAGGGTTTGGGGCGAGATCGTCGTCAGGATGGTCCGGTTGGCGCCTATGGCAGGGGTGCCACAAAGGAGGCCCGCGCCGAAGATGAGGAGGTTGTCCGGCGAAAAAGGCTCGATCTCGGGGGGGACCCGATCCCACAAGATCTTGGCATTCGTCCCCAACCCGCCCAGATGGAGTTCTGTCCATTTCGGGTCGGTCTCGACGCGCTCGATGTTCCCTGTGGAAAGATCGATCTCTAAGTTATATCCGGTCTCTGCATACCTCATATGAACGCCTCCCCATGATCATCCTTTCACAAAGGTTTGGCCTCTTTACGATACGGGCCCTCATCGCCTGCGGCCCACAAAGCCGAAGGATCAATCCAAGTTCTTTCTGAGATTGATGAAGGGCGAACGGTCGAACCCGATCGCCTTGAAGAAGGAGAGCATATCGCCGGCATCCCAGCGCACGGAGGTGTGGATATCCCGGATGCCTTCCCTCTTGAAGAACTGAAAGAGCTTTTCGGCCAGTGCCCTTCCGATCCCCTCTCCCATCCGCCGAGGATGGACCCCGACCACCTCGATCCACCCGCTCTCGGCCAAGCCGAACCCCTCCCCTTTGATCTGCCCGATGATGAACCCGACGACCTCCCCATTTTTCAAAGCGACCAGGCCTAAAGCCCCCTCCTTTTTGAGATGGTTCTCCACCATTTGAATCCACTTCTTCGAGACCTTTTTCTGCAAGATGGACTCCTGGATCGTTGCGATTTGGGAGAGGTCCTCTTCCCTGATCTTACGAATTTTGATCCCCTTGACCATCTCGTCCTCAATCGATCCGGATGATTTTGACCCGCTTTCCGACCCATTCGGGCGGAAGGTAAACCCGGCCGCTGTTTCCGCTCTGCTTTACCTCTTTCTCGATCATCTCCTCTCCATAGACCTCAAACTTCGACTTGTTCTGAGGAGTCGGGGGAGGAGGGGCCTCGGATTTGGGTTCTCTTTTCGGGACCATAGCGTATCGCCGAATTAAAGGGATCTCATTAAAGTGAACGATTTCAAACTCTTGACCATCCCTTATAATGAAGCCCTTCCCGGTTGTCAAGTGGTGCGAGTGTCTATATAGTAGCTACAAAGTAATTATAGCGGAGTCCCCACCCCCTGTCAAGGAAAATGTGAGGCCGAATTGGTGGAAGTGAGGGGATGGCCGATCGAGGAGGACGAAGGAGGTGAGAGACCCCCCCATAAATGAAAGGGCTACCGGAAGCCGTCCATGCTCCGTAGCCCTTTAGGTTTCCCCTGGAGGCGGCAACCGGATTTGAACCGGTGAATAACGGTTTTGCAGACCGTCGCCTTACCACTTGGCTATGCCGCCCATGGAGCGGGAAACGGGATTTGAACCCGCGACTTCAACCTTGGCAAGGTTGCACTCTACCGCTGAGTTATTCCCGCCCCTTTCCGGAATAGAAAATTAAACGATTTGAACCCTAAAGTCAATAGGCCATCTCATTCCGGTCAGGAGATCGTCGCAGGACGATCCCCATGGCCTCAGCCGAGGACCTTCCCGAGGAATTTTCTGAAGTAATCGATCCCCGAGACCACGGCCAGGATCAGGGCCAACCAGAGAAGGACCATCCCGATCAGCTGGAAGTCGACCGACAGAATTGAGCCCGGCAGGAGGAGAAAGAAGACGGAGGCCATCTCGAAGGCGGTCTTGTATTTCCCGATCGGGCTCGCAGAGATGACGATCCCTTCGGTGATGGCCATCCCCCTTAATCCGGTCACCGCGATCTCCCGGCCGACGATCACGATCACCATCCAGGAGGGAATCCCCCTGCAGGGGATCAGGCCGATCAGGGCTGTCACGATCAGGAGTTTATCGGCCAGGGGATCGAAGAATTTTCCAAGGACCGTGACCCGTTTCTGACGTCTCGCAAAGTAGCCGTCCACCCAGTCGGTGAGGGCCACGAGGAGAAAGAGGAAGGCCGACAGGATCTGAAAGGCCTTCTCCGTCCGGTAGAGGAAGAAAAGAACGAAGGGGATGGCCACGATCCGAATGGCCGTCACTCCATTCGGCAGGCTCAACAATTGATTCCAACCGGTATGGGTCATCCGAGAGGGGAACCGATCAATGTTTATAGAGCTGATAATAGGTCAAGACTTTCCGCACATAATCGATGGTCTCTCGATAAGGCGGGATGGCTCGCAACTCCGATACGATCTTCTCTCCCGCGTTGTAAGCGGCGAGCGAGAGGCGGAGGTCGTTGTTGAAGAGAGAGAGGAGGTATTTAAAGTACCGAACGCCCCCGTCGATGTTCTCCCTCGGGTTGAAAACGTTGGCCACGTTCATCCGCTGGGCGGTCTCAGGCATCAACTGCATCAACCCCATGGCCCCTTTCCTCGAAACGGCCTGGGGATTGAAACCCGATTCGACCCGGATCATGGCCTTGAGCAGCGCGAAGTCGATGTTGTACCTCCTTGCGAATTCTTCGATCAACCCGTCGAACCGGTTTTGAAGAGGGTCGGAGGCCCCGGCTCGATAGGCAACCTCCTCGGCCCCCCCGTCATCTCGGGCTTCCTTGATATAGAGTTTGAACCTGGCATCCGGCGGGCAGTTCGTAAAATGGACCACGCCGTTCTCATCCACCCACTTGTAGATTCCGGCCGAAGAGCTACCGGGATTGAGAAGAAGCCCTCCGATGAGGATCGAGAGGATGACCAGGGGGATCAAAAAATGGGCCTCCTTTGAAGGAAGATGCTAAAATTCTTACCAGTTTTTCTCGGATCTGTCAATATCGGTCTTTTAATTTCCTTTTGGATTCAATGGGTTTTGAGAGAGACGCCAGATCCCCTCGCCTTGACCCGACTCCCGATAATTTAAGAATGCAAACCTCGTGCCTTCCTTCCCCTCAAGGTCTTCCCCAACCCGATCTTGAGGTCATCGATCAAGGTATAGGCCACCGGGATGACGAAGAGGGTCAGGAGGGTCGAGGCAAACATCCCGCCGAAGGTCGCCCGGCCCATTCCAGCCCTCAGCTCGCCACCGGCGCTATATCCCAAGGCCACCGGCAGGACGCCGAACATGGTGGTCACCGCCGTCATCAGAATGGGTCTAAGCCTCACCGGCGCCGCCTGGAGGAGGGCAGCCTCCCTCTCCATCCCCCTCTCCCTCAACTGGTTCGTATAATCGACCAGGAGGATCGAATTCTTGATCACCAGGGCCGTCAAGGTGATCATGCCGATCATGCTGATGATGGAGATCGTATCGCCGGTGACATAGAGCGCACCAAAGGCCCCAACCGTGCTCAGGGGAAGGGCGAGCATCACCGTCAGGGGGTGGAGGAAGCTGTTGAACTGCATGGCGAGGACGATATAGATGATGACGATGGCCTGGATGAGGGCCTGGATCAGGTATCGAAAAGATTCCCGGAAGGCCTCTGCCTGGCCGAAAAAACTGTGGGAATAACCGGCGGGGAGATATCTTTTTGCCAGGGCCTCGGCCTCCTGGATCGCCTCACCCAAGGTCTTCCCCGGCCCTGTATCGGCATAGAGGGTGGCGCTTCGCTGCCGGTCTTTCCGGGTGATCACATTGGGGCCCACCCCCTCCTCGACCTTCACGACTTGGGCCAGTTTGATCAGCCCGCCCTTGGGGGTCCGCAGGGTGATCTGACCGATATCGTCCGGAGACATCCTCTGATCCTGGATCAGCCTCATCCTCACATCGTACCGCTTAGCCCGTTCGACGTCCTTAAATTTCGAAACCTCCTGCCCTCCGACCATCTGAAGGATGGAGAGGGAGATCTCCCGGACATCCACACCGAGATCGGAGGCCCTCTCCCGATCAATATAGACCCTCACCTCCGGTTTGGTCAGCTCGATGTCCGAACTGATGTCGACGAATCCCTTCAGGTTGAGCATCTCTCCCATGATCTGGTTGGCGATCTTCTCGAGTTCCCGGATGTCCGGCCCCTTGAGGTCAAGCTGAAGAGGGGCTCCCCGTCTCCCTCCCAGGGCGACCGGTTCGAAATCCTCCACATAGGCCCTGACCCCGGGCACGGTCTTGAATCTCTCCCGGAGGGCGGCCATGATCTCGTGCTGAGAACGCTCCCTTTCGTTCCGATCCCTCAGGGCGACCATCAAAGTCCCCTTGTGCACCTCCTTCCGGGCGCCCACCCCGATCGCCGAAAAGACGCTCTTGACCTCGGGAAGGCCGAGGATCATGGCCTCGAGCCTCTCCATCCTCTCGTCCGTGTATTGAAGGGAAGACCCGGTGGGGGCCTCCACGTGGACGATGAAGCGGCTCTCATCCGATTTCGGGACGAACTCCGTTTTAAGTTGCTTGAGGATCCAGAGGCTGCCGAGGAAGACGAGCCCCGCCACGAGAAGGACCATCCATCGATGGCTCAAACAGAATCGAAGGGCCTTTCGATAGCGTCCCTCCAGCCTTTCGTAGGAGGTGTGAAAGAGGTGGTAAAGCCGGCCATGGCTTGCCTCGACCCTGAGAAACCTTGAGCAGAGCATCGGGATGAACAGAAGGGCCACGACCAAGGAGGCGACGACCGACGTGGCCACCGTAACGCCAAATTGGAAGAAGAAGCGGCCGATGATCCCGCCCATGAACGCCACAGGGAGAAAGACCGCTACAATCGAGAAGGTCGCCGCCGCGGCCGCAAAGGCGATCTCCGAGGTTCCCTCCCTGGCCGCCCTCATGGGATCCTTTCCCTCCTCCATATGACGGTAGCAATTTTCGAGGACGATGATGGCGTCGTCGATCACCACCCCCACCATCATGGAGAGGGCCAGCATGGTCATGTAGTTCCGGGTAAACCCCATGAAATACATGATCCCGAAGCTCGAGATGAGCGAGGTCGGAATAGCCACGGCGGTGATGAGGGTGGTGCGAAGGTTGAGTAGAAAGACGATCATCACCGCAGCGGCCAGCAGCCCTCCCAAGAAGACGTCATAGGAGACATCGGAGATGGCCTCCTCGATGAAGGTGGAGGAGTCGAAGGAGAGGGCGATCTCCACCCCCTGCGGAAGGGATCTCTGGATCTCGGGGAGTTTCGCCTTGACGATCCGGGCCACCTCCACCACATTGGCCCCGGACCGCGGGACGATGCTCAGGCCGACGGACGGAATCCCGTTAAACCGGGCGATGGACCGAAGGGGCTCGACCCCGTCCTCGGCCCAGCCGACGTCCTTCAAACGGACCGGGCCGCCGTTCTGATAGGAGAGGATGAGCTGGTTGAATTCCTCGATATTGCGAAGCTCCCCCAAATTCCGGACGGTAAATTCCCGATCGACGCTCTCGATCAGCCCCCCGGGAAGCTCGATATTCTTCTCCCGCAAGGCCCGGGCGATATCGGTTGGGGTGAGGCGATGGGCCTCCAGCCTCCTCCGATCCAGCCAGATCCGGATCTCGCGCTTCGCATACCCCTCCAGTCGAATCGTCCCCACGCCCTTGATCGACTCCAGCTGGGGCTTGACGATCTCGTCCGCGATCAGCCCCAGCTTCTGGAGGGGCAGCTGCCCCTTCATGGCGATCCAGAGGATGGGCATCGCATTGATGTCGAGCTTATCGATGATGGGCGGGTCGATGTCCGACGGAAGCCTCCTCTTGGCCAGATCGACCTTCGCCCGCACATCCTGGACCGCCGAGTCGATATCCCGGTAGAGTTCGAACTCCACCACGATCTGGGAAAAACCGTAACCGCTCGTCGAGGTGATGTGCTTGACCCCCTCGATCGTGTTGATCTCCTCTTCGATCGGATCGGTCACATCGGTGTCCATCACCTCGGGCGCGGCCCCCACCAGGGTCGTCGTGACGGTCACGTAGGGAAAATCGACCTGCGGAAAGAGATCGATTCCGAGGCGTTGGAAGCCGAGGAGGCCGAAAAAGACCGTGGCCACGATGACCATCGTGGCCACCACAGGCCTCCGGACGGAGAGATCGGAAAGAAACATCGCCTTCCCTCGGAGATTATTTCCGGCCGAGGTTGACCTTCAGGCCTTCCCGGAGCTGCTCGTGGCCGGCCACGACCACGCGCTCCCCCGGCTTCAGACCTTTGGAGATTTCCGCTTGGCCGTCGGCCCTCATCCCTATGGCCACCTCCCTTCGATGGGCCACCCCATCCTCGACCACATAGACATAAGGTTTCCCCTCGTGGCTCAGGAGGGCCGATTCGGGGATGAGAATCCCCTCTACAGGCTTGCCCGCCGGGATGGTCACCTCGGCAGAGAACCCGGGTTTAAGCCGAAATTGAGGATTCGAGACGATAGCCTTGACCCGGACATTTCTTGTGGCAGGATCGGCCGTCGGGCTGATCATCTGAAGGAGGGCGAAGTGCCTCTCCGCCGGAAGGGGTTTGACCGAAAAGGTGATTCGGGCCCCCGCCTGGATCCTTCCGACCCAGTCTTCGGGGATGTGAAATTCGAGCTCCAGGGGGTCCATCTGGACAATCCGGAGGATCTCGTCCTTCGGCGCCACATTGACGTGTTCGCCTGTGGCGGCGAGCTTCAGATTGACCACTCCGTCGATCGGGGAGAGGAGCTGGTGATCGGAGAGGTTCTGCCGGGCCAGATGGAGCTCGGCCCTCGCCAGGTCGAGCCTCGCCTCGTCCAGCTTCACCCTCAGGAGGAGGTCGTCAAAGGTCTGCTGGGAGATGACCTTCGACTCCAGGAGCCTCTGATATCGGGCCAGGGTGGTCTGGCTTGTCACCAGGGCGGCCTCCGCCTCCCGGAGCCTCGCCTCGGCCCGCTCTAACTGGAGCCTCGCATCGACGTCATCGAGCTCCACCAAGATCTGACCCTTCCGGACGGGATCTCCCTCCCTGACAAAGATCCTTTTGATGATCCCCGCCTTCTTCGGGCTGAGGACCACCTGTTCGGGGGTCCGGAGGGTCCCGATCGCCGTGAGGGTGCTAACAATCGGCCTGGGATTCACCTCGAGGACCTCCACCCACCGTTCCTCGACCGACTGAGCCAGAGGTCCTTCGGTCTTGCTCGCCCCTTTCGATCCACACCCGGCGAGGACGAGCAGTAGCCCAATGAAGAGCAACCCCCTCGCTCCAAACCTTTTCACTTCGGGCTTCACAGGTTCTCCTTCTTGTCGACCCCTTCCGCCTCCTCACATTCGGCCCATGGCCCGCTCCAGTTTTGCCTTGGCGATGTTAAACTCACTCAGGGCCCCATAGTAGTTGACCCTCGCCTGGGCCAGCAGGGTGACCGCATCGAGCACATCGGTGGCCGTGGCGACCTGATGTTTGTAGCGCTCCTCGTTCATCCTCAAATTCTCCTCCGCCTGTTCGATCGCCTTCTCGGCCACGCGGATGTTCTTCTCGGCAACGACCATCGCCTGATAACCGCTCTTCACCTCCAGGGCGATCCCCTCCACCAGCTCCGTCTTGGCGAGCTCGGCCTGGGAAAGCTTCACCTTGCTCTCCCCCACCTTGTAGGCGGTCTTCCCCCAATCGCCCAGGGTGAGGGTCGCCTGGGCCTGGATGGTCCACCGTTCTCCGCGTGTCCCGCCCACGAGCAGGGGCTCCTCGGAGACCCGGGTATAATTGCCGGCGAGGTTGATGGAGGGATAGAGATTGCTCTTGGCGATCTTCACCGCCTCCTTGGCCTGTTCGATCTTCAACTCGGCGGTCCGGATCTCCGGCCGCTGGCGAAGGGCCTCCTGAAGGGACTCTTCATAGGTCAACGGAAAAGGGGTGTAGCTGAGGATATCGACGATCTTCAGAGGGGTGTCGAGTTCGTTTCGCAAGAGGAGATTGAAGGCGGCCTTCGCCAGGACGAGATCGCTTTCCGCCTTCACCAGTCCCTGTCTGGCATTGGCCAGGCGGACCTCGGCCTGAAGGAGATCGTTTTTCGCCACCAGACCCACCTCGAAGAAGGCCCGGGCCACTTCCAGCTGGGCCTCGAACTGTTTGACGGTCTGACGGGCCACCTCCAAGAACTTCTCGGCCCTCAGAATGTTAAAATAGTCCTCCTTCACCTGTAGGACGATGTCGCGTTTGACCCTCTCCACGTCGACCTTCGAGAGATCGACGCCCAATTTTTCGACCCGATAATTGGAGATCAGGGCTCCTCCGGCGAAGAGGGGCTGGGTGATCGTGGTGCCCAGGCTGAAGACCTCCCGATCGGTATTGACCACGCCCACGCCGGGAACCGAGACCGGCGAAAACCCCACGGTGACCGGATGGTTGTAAAAGGTATATCCATATTGTCCTGTCCATTTGGCGAGGAGATCGGTGAAGGCCCCTCTCCTTCTCAGCTCCGACCCCTTCACCCCCTCCATCGTGGAGCGAAGCTTCAGATTCCGCTCCAAGGCCAGCCGGATGCTTTCCTCAAGGGTGAGCGCTTTTCCGACGTCCTGGGCCTCGACCCTGAAGGCCAACAGAAGGATCCCTATCAGCATCCCCAACCACCTTTTGATCGCCATCGGTCCCCGGCCTCCTTTCTCAACGTTTTGCCCCTCTTAAGAAGATCTCGAGAATGGTCGCTGCCTTGGACGGAAGGGAGTAGGGTTTGGGATGGATCATCCATTCGAAAATGAAGGAGTGGACGATCCCTTCAAAGGCATGGGCCAGGTCGAGGGGGTCCATCGGTTTGAACTCGCCCCTCTTCATCCCTTGTTTGAAGACCTGACTGAGAAGATGGAGGTATCGGACCATCTTATCGTGGATCTTCTTGCCGTACTCCTCCTTGATGAGCCAGGCGAAGCGACTGCTCTCGGAGGTGTAGATCTTGAAAAAATCCCGGTTTCGCTCCATGAATTCCAATTGAAGGCTCAAGACCCTTTCGATCCGCTCCAGGGCGGGGGCCTTTCTCCGGAGCTCGGCCTGGATCTTCCGATAGATCTCATCGGTCTTCTCATCGATGAGGGTGAAGTAGAGTTCCTCCTTCGATTTGAAATAGGTGTAGAGCGTCCCCGTTCCGAACTCGGCCGCCTGGGCGATCTCGCTCATGGGGGTATGGTAAAACCCCTTGGCCGCAAAGAGCCTCTCGGCGGCCCGAAGGATCTCCTCCCGGTGGGTGAGGCGTTCTTTCTCCCGGCGGGTCAGGGTCTTCATGAAGCCCCTTTCATTTTGGGAAATGAAAATTCATTTTTTGAACCGATATTCATTTTTAAAACAAACCCGGAAGGATGTCAACCTCCTCCGGGCCAGGCTCCCAGATCTCCCCGGGCCCGAGGATATGGAGGACCCGCCATCCCCGCCGGATCAGCTCCTCTGAGATCCATCGCCGGTGACATCGCCACGGAAACCTCTCCGCGCAGAAGAAGGCCGTCCGCCTCTTTTGACCGATCCTCTCCAGCCGTCCCATCCCTCTCCGGAAGGCCTCGCTGGCCATGTGGCGGAGATAGCCTTCCTTTCGGAAGCCGCCCAGTTCCTCCCCCAAATAGAGGTAACCGATCCCCTCGGAGGCGAGTTCTCGAGAGAGGACCGGCCTCGAAAAGTGGGGAAAGCGGCTTTGCGGAAAGCTCCGGACATCGACGCCGACCTCGATGGCGTGTTCCCGGAGGAGGTCGACGAATTCCCTGAGGGAGCGGCGGCTCGTCCCCAAGGAGTAGATCACCCGGGGAGCCTTAGGCATCGGAGGGGAGGCTGACAAGCTTGCCGCTCACCTCCAGGGTGTGAAAGATGATCCCCTTGAGGGATTCGAGGAGCCCGAGATAGATGGGGGAGGACTTCGGCATGCAGATCCCCTGGATCAACCGTTCTTCGTGGGCTTCCGAGAACCCGTTGGCGATCTTCAGGATGGACCGCACCTGTTCTCCGATGTGTTGGGCAAGGAATTTATTCCGGGTGCGGATGAGGTCGGGAAGATTCTCGAGCAGGTCCATCGCCACCTGAAAGACCTCGTTGACCTCCTTCACGGCCCGATCGCTGAAGAGAATGTGTTGCCTCACCATCGCCCTCAGGCGATCGACCATCCCCTCCATATTATAGAGCATCCGCTCGAAGATCGAGCTCAGGGAGAGGTAGGGTTTGGCCCAATCCCGCCCCCCTTCGGTGTGGGTGGACCCCTTCTGGATCAGAAATCCCGTCAGGTCAGTGAGCTCGCTCCGGATCTCTCCGATGGCCCGCTCCGCCTCCTCGATCGCCTCCATCTTGAGCGTCCGAAATCCCTTAAAGATCAGCTCCAGCAGGTGGAGCTCGCTCCGGCAGAGTTGGATCAATCGCTCCTCAACCTCCCTCTCCATCGTCCTCTCCTTTCTCCTTAAAAGAGTTTGAGCTGGGCCTCGGCGGCCTCCGAGGCCCTTCGCTTCTCCGGGAAGAGATCGATCTTTCCGTAGACCCCGTCATGGCCCGGCGTGATGGAGACCTTCCCCTGTCTCATCCGGAGGATCCCTTCCAAGATCTCCCGGGGGACGAAGGTGCTCAGTTCTTCGGGCGTGGCCTCCAGGAGGACCCGAAATTCGGACCCTCCTCTCTCCACCAGACGGTCATACTCCATCTCCACCGCTTTGGTCCCCACCCGTACCCCCAAGGCCTCGGAAATGATCTCCTCAAGGGGGATGAGGTGGATCGAGGGGACGGCCTGTTTGGGGACGAAGCCTTCCGGACGGTCCGCGAGCTCCTCGACGCGATGCATGACCCCGATGGTCAACCGCTTCTGACACCTTGGGCAGAGATATTGATGGGCCCGGGTCTGGGCGGGTGAGAAGAGCACGCCGCATTGGCGGTGGCCATCGAAGTGGTACTTCCCTTCCTCGGGGAAGAACTCGATGGTGAAGAGGAGCCTCCTTCGGTCCTTCGTGCGGAGCGTTTCGATGATCGCCCGGTAGTCCAGCTCGCAGTCGAAGCCATTGGCCTCCCGGCCCAGACGATTGGGGGAGTGGGCATCGGAATTGGAGATGAGGGTGACCTCATCCAGCGCCGAAAGCCTCCAGTTCATCTCGGGATCCGAAGAAAGGCCGGTTTCGATCACCCGGATATGAGGGGAGAGCTCGCCGAAACACTCCTCGATCGAATCGAATCCAGAATGGGCCCCGAAGATGGAGAACCAAGGGGTCCAGGCATGGGCCGGGACGATCAGGCAGTCCTCCGAGATCTCGAGGATCATCTGGACGAGCTCTTTCGCTGTGAACCCGAAGATGGGCCTCCCATCGGAGGAGAGGTTCCCGTATCGTCCCAACCTTAAACGGATCGCCTCGGCCACCTCAAAGGTCGGGG
Source organism: Thermodesulfobacteriota bacterium (assembly GCA_026415035.1). NCBI lineage: Bacteria > Pseudomonadati > Thermodesulfobacteriota > Thermodesulfobacteriota bacterium. The sequence goes on from JAOAHX010000023.1 coordinate 26,064, forward strand.
CGAAGATCATATTGTGGATGCGCCTGACCTTCCCGCCTTGGGAATAGATATTGCTCACCTCGGTCGTGAGGATGAAATGGACGGCCTCCTCCCCTTTCCTCAACCGAAACAGACCGTTGCCCAGGGGCCTGAGCTTCGATTGCAACTCGGCAAAGTAGGTCGGGTGCGTAAAATCTCCCGTCCCCACCAGGGCGATGCCCTTCTTTTTGGCCCATCGGGCGAGGGTCTCCACCTCCATGTCCTTGCTGGTGGCACGGCTGTACTTCGAATGGAGATGAAAATCGGCAATGAACTTCATGCCGGATCCCCCTGATAACGGTACTCCGAAAAAGGGATGGCTCCAGGCCTCCCCCGAACGGAGGACGGGTCTCCTTCAGGCAGACTCCCATAAGGGGTGGCGGGCGAATCCGGAAAGGCGGCGGATGGCCTCGATCCTTTCCCGCTCCCCGATCTTTGCTTTTTCGATCGCCTCTGCCAAGAGCTCGATCGTCCGATCGTAGGCCTTCCGGTTAACCGGATAGGGATGCCCGTCCTTCCCGCCGTGGGCGAAGCTGAATCGCGTCGGGTCCTTGAAACTGGGGCTTACCCCCTCGACCAGTTCGGCGATGAGGCTCAAGGCCCTCAGGGTCTGGGGACCGACGCCCTCGATGCCCAAAAGCTCCTCGAACCCCTTGGGCGCCCGCTCATGGATCCGCCTGAAGACCTTCTCCAACCGCTCCAGACGGACCCTCTCCCCTGGGACAGGGTGGGCTCGGGGAAGAAAGAGTTCGTTCACCTTTCTCCCCTCGCGAGCGAGGAACTCTGGCCCTTCGTTGGCCACCGCGGTGATCGCCCGTCTGCTTCTTTCGCTTTCGAGGGCAACGAGGTTTAAGCCTCCATTCCGCCGATCGCAGCAGACCGCCCAGTGGGGTTCGCAGACGAAATCCTGCACCCCCTGACTCAACCAATGGTACCGCCGGGCGTACCGGGTTTCATCGTTCATGCCCTGTTGAATGACGGCCCAGTGGCCAGAGGAGGTAAAGAAGAAGGTATGATGGTAGAGGGAGTATCCGTCCTGGAGGGCAGCGCTGTCGACCTTGGCGGCCATCCGACTGGCATAGATCAGGGGGGTTCCGTCGATGGACCGAAGCTGACAGATCTCCTCGATTTCGAAGGGCGTCTGTCTCGAGGCCCTTCCCTTCCCGCCGGCGATGAAAAGCCCCAGCTCTCCCTCCATCCCCTTAAGCCCCTCCTTCAGGGCGCCGCAGACCGTGGTGGTCACCCCGCTCGAGTGCCAATCGAATCCGAGGACACATCCGAAGGCCTGAAACCAGAAAGGATCGGAGAGCCTGAGAAGCATCGCCTCCGGTCCGTGGAGGTCGATGAGGATAAAGGCAATCTCCCCGGCCAGCCTCTTCATCCTCTGAAAGAGCCAGGCAGGCGCCTTCCCCTGATGGAGTGGAAGATGGGCTATCCCTGTCTTCATCGCCTCTCCCCAGGAGATCGTTCTGGAGGGCTCCTCCTCAACCGACCACCTTGTAGACGGTGTCGTGCTCTCTCACCTTCTCCTTGACCTTGATCCCGATATCCGCGCCCGGCCCCGCCTCCTGGACATTTCGGTTCTCGATCTGCATCGATTCCACGGTCTGGGTGAAATCGGTCGTATGGCCCACGATGTGGATCTGGTCGCCTACCTTCAGGGACCCTTCCGAGAGCCGAATGGCGGCCACCCCGATCTTGCCGAAATATTTGATCACCTGTCCCACCTTCTTCTCTTCCATCGCCTTCCTCCTTTCCTTTGGAACGAAATGGACGGGCTTAAACCTTAAGCCCCATCTGACGGAGCCCTTCTATGACGTCGCTTAGGGTGATCTGATCCAGGCAGGCCATCTCTTTGCAGAGAAAGAATCGTTCTTCCGCGCACGGGGTACAGGGCAGGCCCTTCCGGATGACCACCACCTTCTCTCCCCGTGGAGACCAGACCCGGGGATCGGTCGGGCCGAAGATGGCCACGACGGGGATCCGTAGCGCAGCGGCCAAGTGGGAAATCCCGGAATCATTTCCGATGAAGAGCCGGGCTCCCTCCATCACCGAGGCAAGCTCCACCAAGGAGAGCCCCCTGGCGATCACCGGCCGAGGTCCATCCACCTGTTCGAAGGCCTTCTGAACCTCCGGACCTTCGGCAGGGCCGAGGACCACCAGAAACCTTCCCTCCAGGCGAGGGGAAAGCCAGCGGAGAAGATCTAAAAACCGATTCAGGGGCCAGACCTTCTTCCTGCTCCCGCTTCCAGGGTGGAGGAGGATGATCTTGGATCGCTCCTCAGGATTTACCCCGTGGGTCAGCCAGAAATGGTTTGCCCAGTCCCGATCCTCACCTTTTAAAAAGAGCCTGGGAAGCCTCTCCCCGGGAGAGAGGCCGTATTGGGATAGCTGGTTCAATAGATGGTCGGCGAGGTGGACCCCCTCATCCCACTTGGGCAAGGAGTCCAGGTGAAGGATCTCTCCCCGGGAGACCTTTCTTAGATTCTGAATCAACGGGCCTTCCCGATCCTTTCCAAAAACGACGATGAGGTCGAAGCCGCTGAAGAAACGGGAGAGGTCGTGGTCCAACCCCCCCTCCCGGACGAAAAAGCTGGCCATGCCCCTCTGGTCGACCGAATAAATTTCGTCCGCATAAAAACGGTCCTTGGCCAGTTGAAGGATTCTGGGATAACCCATCATCGCTGTCCGGGCCTGGGGGAAGGTCTCGCGGAGGGCAGAAAGGGTGGGAAGGGCCAGGATGAAATCGCCCAGAGCCCCTTGGTGGATGACGATCATCGACCGAACCGTCCTGAACCTTCCCGTTCCGGATGGGATCATCCCCTTTTCTCCAGAATCCGTTCGAGGCGTCTTTTTACGTGCTCATCCTCCGGGGTGAGCTGGAGGACCCTCTCGTAGGCCTGTTGCGCCTTTTTCCATCTTCCGGTCTTTTCGTAGAGGTCTCCCAAGTTGATTCTCGCGAAGAGGTAGTTGGGATTGAGGCGAAGGGCCCTCTTCAATTGGGCGATGGCCTCCGGATACCGCCTCTGTCCGCTATAGAGGAGGCCGAGCTGGTAGTGGAGATCGGCGTATCGGGGGTGGAGCGCCACGGCCCTCTCCAGGTGTCGAATCGCCTCCGAAATCCTTCCGGTCAGCCCGTAAAGTTCCCCGAGATGGGCATGGGCCATCCCGTGGTGAGGATCGAGGCTCAAGGCCTTCTTGAATTCAGCGATCCCCCTCCGGTAGTCGCCGCTATGATAGTAAATCATCCCTTTGTAGTAATAGAACTGGGACGTGGGAGGGATCCACTCGGCCGCCTTTTCCAGGTCCTTGAGCGCCTGGCCGAGCCTCCCCTCGCGGGCGAGGAGGATCGCCACCAGAAGGTGAAATTGTCCCCGGAGACGCCGGAGGTGAGGTTTAACGTCACGGAGGCGCTGGCCCTTTTCGGGAGGCGAGGCCCGATCGGCCTCCGATTTCGGTCTTCCCCCTTGGGCCATCTGGCCTAAGATCTCTCGAAAGAGGGGGGTTTTCGACCTCTTTCTCGCGATGGAGCGGGTGACCGACCTCGCCTCCTCCCACCTTCCCTGCTCCAGATAGAGACAGCCGAGATGGAGGGCGGCCTCCTGATATTTGGGGTTGAGCCGAAGGGCCTCAAGCAGCTCCCTTTCAGCGCCCTCAGGGTCTCCCTGAGCAAAGTGAAAGAGGGCGAGCTGGTGCCGGAGATCCGGGTAATCGGGGTTCTCCGCCACCCGGGCCTTCAACGCCTCAAAGAGCTTCTCATACCGTTTTAGTCTCGGGATTCCCATCGTTGGCAGGGGTTCGTTTCTGCTCTTCCGACTTCCTCCCGGCCTCGGAGGCCTCTCCCCTTTTGGCCTCGGTCTTGAGGGATTGGATCGGAATCCACTGCCCCTTCTCCTTCGCCCAATTATTCAACTGGAAGACCACGTCGACCACCCCCGGGATGCTCCGAATCCTCCTCTCCAAGGAGACCAGGGCCTTGGTGGCCATCGACCGTTTTAATTCCTCGTGACTTTCGACAGCGGAAGCCAGCCGGAAGGCCCCCCGGAGATAGACCACCCCGTTTACTGTCCCGAAATCGATTTTGGAATAATCGATATTGGCCCGGACGAGCAGACGCCGTACCTCCGTTTGAATGACAAAATCCTCTCTCTTCATCGACCCTCTGTTTCAAGGGGGGCCTCAAGGGCCCTTCGGACCGCATCGAGCAGTTCTTCCGGGTCGTAGGGCTTCTTGATGTAGTATCGAACCCCTAATTCCCTGGCCCTATCTTCACCGTTCCTTTCGGGGCTCCCCGTGAGAAAGATGACGGGGATCCGGCCCATCCGTTTCGACTCCTTGAGCTTCTCAACCACGCTGAACCCGTCGCCTGCGGGCATCCGGATATCGAGGATGATCAGATGGGGCTTCTCTTTGTGCGCCATGAACAGGCCTTGGGCGCCATCGTAGGCCACCACGGTTCGATAACCCTTCGACTGGAGCCTGAGGGTCAACGCCTTGACAATGTCCCTTTCGTCATCGATGATGAGGATCTTCTTCTTGGGGGCCATCACCCACCTCCCTTGATGGGGACCCCATCGGATCCTCGTCTCCCTTCTTCGACCCGCTCTCCATTAAGCCAGGCCAGTACCTGATCCCTCCTCTGTTGAAAGCCCTCCATCTTCCTTGGATCGATGGGGTGCCCGAGAGGAAACTTCTCGCTCAGGGGGTTTCTGAATCTCCCGTCCTTCGCCAACCGGTAATCGAGGTGGGGCCCTGTGGAAAGCCCTGTGGAGCCCACGTAACCGATCACCTCCTTCTGCTTCACCTGGACTCCCTTCCGGATCCTCGGCCCGAACCTCGAGAGATGGCCGTAATAGGTCTTGTATCCATTCCGATGGTCGAGGACGACCTGTTTTCCAAATCCTCCGCCCCAGCCGCAGGAGACCACGACCCCGTCGGCCACCGCCCAGACGGGCGTCCCTTCGGGCGCCGCATAATCGACCCCGTAATGGGGCAGGAGGCCTCCAAGGATGGGATGTTTCCTCGCCCGGCTGAAGCGCGAGCTGATCCGGGTAAAACGGAGGGGCGATTTCAAAAAGGCCTTTTTCAACGAGAGGCCCCTTTCATTATAATAGTCGCCCTCGAAATGGATCCCTCGGATCACCCTCTCCCCCCGATGAAATTCGATCGCATGGATCAGGCCATACCGGATGAACTCGCCTCCTTTGTAGGCCTTCTCGACGAGGATCCGAAACCGATCCCCCTCTTTCACCTCCTTGTAGAAATCGATCTCAGCCGAGAGGATATCGGCCACCGAGAGGACCAGGGTCTCCTTCTCTCCGGCAGCCTCCATGGCCTCAAAAAGGGAGGAGCGGATCACTCCCTCGACCCTTTCGAGGCGGGTCTGGAGCGGGACCTCCTTCCTCCTCGCCACATATCCCTGGGGGCCTCGGTCGATCTCATAGATCTCGATCGGGCCGGCCTCAAAGACAAAGGCCACCATCTCTCCCGCTTCATCCGCCGTATACCGGAAATGCCCGGCCTTCAATCTTCTAAAATCGATGAGGGGTTTGAGCAGGCCGACGATCTGATCGACCCGATCCGGAGGAATCCCGCTCCGCCTCAACGAGTCAGAAAAGGAGCCCTTTGGCAGAAGGGCGCCCTCTTTGACCTGGTAGGTCGGTTGAAGGGGCGGGGAGATCTTCTGTTCGATCGTCTCCGCCTCCGAAGGCCTCTGCCTCGATGGGATGGGTTGATGAGGCAGGAGGAAGAGATAAACCGTCAAGGCGATCACCGCCGTTCCGAGAGGGCCGAGCAAGAGGAGTCGCCTAACAAACCTCCTCCGATCCCTTTGAAACCGGTCTTGGAGATGGGGGCGTCTCAAGGGCAGACCTCTCTCAGATAGGTTGCCGCATCCTCCGGAGGCGTCGGGTTAACGAAGAACCCCGTCCCCCATTCGAACCCTTCCCTCAAACCGATCCGGAGACGGGTCTCGATATGCCAGTGATATTCTGGGCGATGGAATCGCTCCTGCACGGGAGAGGTATGGAGGGCGAGACTGAAGGGGGGATCGGAGAGGAGCCGTTCAAACTTCGAAAAGAGCGCTGGAATGATCCGGGAGAGATCCTCCCGCTCCGGTTCGGAGATCCGATGAAAATCGGACCCGTGGGCCTTGGGGAGGATCCACGTTTCGAAAGGGAAACGGGAGGCGAAGGGTGCGAAGACCAAAAAATGGCCGGTTTCGAGGACCACCCTCTTTCGGGCCGCCATCTCCTCTTTGAGGATGTCGCAAAGAATGCAGCGTTCCTTCCTCTGATAATAGTCCATCACGCCGGCGATCTCCTCGTCGATCCGCCGGGGGATGACCGGCATGGCGATGAGGTGGGAGTGGGGATGGCGGTTGAACATCCCCGGGTAATTCTTTAAGATGAGGAATTGAACGAACCGTCGGTCCCTCTCCAGATCGACCATCCTCTCCTTGAAGGCGATCAGGATCCTTCCGATCTGTTCGGGCTCCATGGTCGAAAGGGTCCGATGATGTTCGGGGGCTTCGATGATGATCTCGTGGGCGCCGATGGCCTCCATCATATCGTACATGCCTTCCGGCCTTCGGTCGAATTCCCCTTCGATTCGAAAGAAGGGAAACTTGTTCGGAACGACCCTCACCGACCAACCCATCTCCTGTCGAAAGCAGAAGGTCTCGGGCGGGGTCAGGGCCTCGTTGCCCGGACAGAAGGGACAGGCGCCTTCCCCTGACGGAAATTGATAAGGCGGTTTAAAGGGAAGGTAATCGGAAGGCCCCCTCGGATGGTCGGTCGTCACGACGACCCACATCCGCGTGATCGGATCTCTCCTCAGCTGCGCCATCTGCCCCTTTTCCTTCCTCCCACGCCTTCTCTCGAAGCGGTTCCGTCGCCCTGATTAAAGCAGAAGGATAGAGACCTTGTCAAGGCAGGCCGGGTCTCCTCCGGTGCCATCATTGAATCATCGGGGCGGGAAGGCCCCAGGGATGTTCGATCTCCCTCACCAGCCGATCCCTGCAACTCGGACAGAGGACGAGATGGAACTCCTGGTACACCTCCTTCTCGAGCTCCTCGGCCTCCATCTGCTCCGCCTGCCGGATCAATCGGCGTAGCTGGACCTCTACCCCCTCCTCAGGCTCGATGAGAACGCCATCGAACCCCGCGAAGATCCTGATCTCGGCCACGTAGGTGAGACTCCCTGAAGGGAGGGCTTTGCCGCACCGATAGCATCGTTGCCCTTCCGGGTCGTTTTTGGGCTCGGTCATCTTCGGGCTCCCTCAAATCGCCTCTCTCACGATCCAATCCTCCAGCTCCCGTAGCGCCCGCTGTCGGATCAGGGCCTTCCTTCTCCTCCCTCTGGCCTTGATCTCGAGATCGGGAAAGAGGCCGAAGTTGATGTTCATCGGTTGAAAGGGGATCGCTCGGGACCCCGCCACGTGATGGACGAGCGCTCCCAGGGCGGTCGTCAGAGGGGGGATGGCCAGCGCTTCCCCCTTCGACCATCGAAGGGCGTTGATCCCTGCGAGCAGGCCCGTGGCCGTCGATTCCATGTAGCCCTCCACCCCGGTGATCTGGCCTGCAAAAAAGAGCCACGGCCGGCCCCTCATCTGGAGGGTGGAGGTCAAGAGACGGGGAGAGTCGATGAAGGTGTTCCGGTGGACCGATCCGAAGCGGACGAACTCCGCCTTCTCGAGGCCCGGGATCATCCGAAAGACCCTCACCTGCTCCCCCTGCTTCAACCGGGTCTGGAAACCGACCAGATTATAGAGCGTCCCGAACTCGTTCTCCTGCCTGAGCTGAACCACCGCATAAGGCTGCCTTCCTGTCTTGGGGTCGATCAGCCCCACGGGACGCAGGGGACCGAAGGCCAGGGTGTCTCTTCCCCGGCTCGCCATCTCTTCGATGGGCAGGCAGCCTTCGAAGAGATACCCCTTCTCGAAATCTCTCAGGGGGACCTTTTCGGCCCGGCAGAGGGCCTCGACGAACCGCTCATAGGTCTCCCGCTCCAGGGGGCAGTTGAGGTAATCGTCCCCTCCTTTCCCGTAACGGGAGGCCCGGAAGACCTTGTCCATGTCGATCGACTCCGCGGTGACGATCGGCGAGATGGCATCGTAGAAGAAGAGGTGGCCGGAGCCGGTCAGCGATTCGATCGCTTGGCTCAACGCTTCGGACGTGAGAGGGCCGGTGGCGACAATCGTCGGACCTTCCTCCGCAAGGGAGGTCACCTCACCCCGGATGATCTCCACACCCTCCAGCCGGCTCAGAAACTCCGTCACGCCCATCGAAAAACGTTCCCGGTCCACGGCGAGGGAGTCGCCCGCCGGGACCCTCGTCTCCTTCGCTATCCTGAGGATAAGAGAATCGAGCCTCCCCAGCTCCTCTTTGAGCAGCCCGGATGCGTTTTCCAGAGATTCCGATTTGAGGGAGTTGCTGCAGACCAGTTCCGCAAGGTGAGGAGACCGGTGGGCGGAGGAGAATCTCTTCGGTTTCATCTCGAAGAGGCGAACCCGCCCTCCCCTCTTGGCGATCTGCCAGGCCGCCTCGCAACCGGCCAGCCCGCCTCCGACGACGACGATCGGCTCCATGGTCGTAATTTTAGGCCTTTTCCGGTCGGTTTGCAAAAGGGAACCCAGGCCAATTAAAATGAATTGACCCCCCTGGCCGCCATAGATCCATGAAGATCGAGCTCATCTCCCCTGCCGCTGAGGAAAACGCCCCTGTCCCCAACCTCGCCCTGCCCATCCTGGCCAGCCTCACGCCCTCCGACATCGAGGTCTCCTTCACCGACGATCTCCTGACGCCCATCGATCTCGAAAGGGGGGTGAAACCTGTCGATCTCGTGGGGATTACGGTCCTCACCAAGACCGCGAAGAGGGCCTACGAGATTGCTGATGCCTACCGCCGAAGGGGAATCCCCGTCGTCCTGGGAGGCATCCATGTCTCTGCCCTTCCGGAAGAGGCCAGGGAGCATGCCGATGCGGTGGTCATCGGCGAGGCCGAAGAACTCTGGCCAAGGCTGATCGACGATTTCAGAAAAAAGGATCTTAAGCCCTTCTACCGACAAGCCCAGCCCGTCCCTCCCTCAATGATTCCGAGGCCGAGAAGGGATATCCTTCCCCGACGAGGGTACTTTCCTCTCGACGTCGTCCAGTACAGCCGGGGATGCCCCTTCCGGTGTGAATTCTGTTCGGTGAGGCGGTTCTTCGGGGAGCAGTACCGGTTCAGGCCCCTCGAAGCAGTGGTCGAGGAGATCCGCTCCCTCCCCCACCGGCTGGTCCTGTTCAACGACGACAACGTCCTGGGCCACCCCTCCTATTCGAGGGAGCTTCTGCAGGCCTTGGTCCCCCTCAAAAAGAAGTGGGCTGGTGAGAGCTCCCTCGCGGGGCTCAAGGAGATCGGTCAGATCGAGCTCCTTGCCGAAAGCGGCTGCATCGGCCTCCTGATCGGTTTCGAATCGCTCTCGCCCTCGAACCTCCGCCTCTCGAAGAAGTTCCAGAACGATCCCGAATCCTACCGGGAGATCATCGATGCCCTCCACCGCCACGGGATCACCGTCTGGGGCTCCTTCATGTTCGGATTCGACGACGACCTGCCCGAAACAATTCATGAGGCCGTCTCTTTTGCCATCCAAACCAAGCTCTTTGCCGTCAACTTCGCCATTCTGACGCCCTACCCGGAGACCGACTTCTATCACCGGGTCAAAAGGGAAGGCCGGTTGACTCACGACCGATGGTGGCTGCTAAAAAATCCCAACGAGGTCGCCCCGTTCTATGAACCCAAAAGGATGAGCCGAGAAGCCCTTCGGAGGCTGTGGAAGGAGGCCTGGCAGGAGTTCTATTCCCACCGTTCCATTTTAAGACGATTCCAGTGGGACTATCCTCCCACCCTCGCCAATCGCCTCGTCTATTTTCCGTTTCAGTGGATGCACCGGCGGTTCATCCGGAAGAAGATTCTCGAAGGAAGGCCCCGATACCGGAGGCGTCTATTCTGAGGAGCGGTACCCGCATTCGGTCCGATGGCATCGCTTTTCGATGCCCATCTTCCCCTGCTTTTCGACCAGGAAGGGAGCGCCGCATTGGGGACAGGGTTCGCCGAGGGGCCTGTCCCAGAGGGCAAAGGTACATCGGGGATAATTTGAGCAACTATAGAAGGTCTTGCCCTTTCGGGTCCGCCGTTCGACCAGCATCCCGTCGCACCCCTCCTGGGGGCAGGCCACGCCGGTTTGGATCGAACGGGTCGATTTGCAGGCGGGATAGTTGGAGCAGGCAAGAAACCTCCCGAATCTCCCGTTCTTCATCACCATCGGGCTTCCGCACTTTTCGCACTTCACCTCAGGCTCGACCCGTTCGTTGTTATCCTCGACCTCCCGCGTAAAACGGCATTTGGGATAGTTGGAACAGGCCAAAAAATAGCCCCTCTTCCCCCATCGCCTCACCATCTTCGCCCCGCACTTCTCGCAGAGGACGTCGGTGGGGATCTGCTCCCTCTTCACATCCCTCATGTGGAGCTTGGCCATCTCCAGGTCCTTTTCGAAGGGGGTGTAGAACTCCTTGAGCGTCTCGATCCAGCTCTTCTCACCCTCTTCGACCTTGTCCAGGTTCTCCTCCATCAGGGCGGTGAATTCGACGTCGAGGATGTCGGGAAAGTTGACGACGAGGAGGTCGTTGACCAGAAAACCCAGGTCCGTGGGGACGAACCTTCCCTTGTTAAGGGTGACGTATCCCTTCTCCCGGATGGTGCTCAGGATGGTGGCATAGGTAGAAGGTCTGCCGATGCCCTTCTCCTCCAGCTCCTTGATGAGGGTCGCCTCGGTGAACCGGGCAGGGGGCTGGGTGAAGTGCTGTTTGGGGAGCAACCCCAACAGGTCGAGCACCTCCCCTTCGGTGAGGGGGGGCAATTTCCCTTCCGCCTCCTCCGCCCCTCCGTCCGAGGCCCCGTTGTCTTCCGATTCGACATAGACCGCCATGAACCCCTGAAAGATCGGAATGCTGCCGGTGGTGGTGAAGATCGCCTCGTCGGCCTGGATCTCGACCGAGGTCTGTTGAAAAACGGCGGAGGCCATCTGGGAAGCGACGAACCGATCCCAAATCAACTTATAGAGGGCATACTCATCGGGGCTGAGATAGGACTTGATCTTTTCGGGTTCGAGCTCCATCGAGGTGGGACGGATGGCCTCATGGGCATCCTGGGCGCCTTTGCGGCTTTTATAAACGTTCGGCTTGGAGGGAAGGTACGATTCACCGTAACGGGCCTGGATCCAGCTCCTCACCTGGTGGATGGCCTCGTTGGAGACCCGGGGAGAATCGGTGCGCATATAGGTGATCAGGCCGATGGTCCCAGCCTCTCCGAGGTCCACGCCCTCGTAGAGCTTCTGGGCCACCCGCATCGTCTTATGGGCGCTGAAGGAGAGTTTCCGAGAGGCCTCTTGCTGGAGCCGGCTCGTGATGAAGGGGGGGAGGGGATGGCGTCTCTTCTCCTGCTGGACGATCTTCGAGACGACAAAGGGGACGGATTCGAGCCGCCGCTTCATGGCCTCGGCTTCTTCCTGATTGGTGAGGGAGACCTTCTTCCCTTTCCATTTCACCAACCGGGCGTCGAAGGGGGTGGGAGAGCCTTTTCCTTTGAGGGTCGCCGTCAGGCTCCAGTATTCCTGGGGCACAAACCCCTCGATCTCCCTCTCCCGCTCGCAGATGATCCGGACGGCAACGGACTGCACCCGCCCCGCGCTCAGCCCCCTTCTCACTGTCTCCCACAGAAGGGGGCTCACCTGATAGCCCACCAGCCGATCCAAGATCCTTCGGGCCTGCTGGGCCTCGTAGAGGGTCTGCTGCAACTTCCCGGGCTTCTTCAGGCCCTCGAGAACCGCCTTCTGCGTGATCTCGTTGAAGAGGACGCGGTGGATATTCTTCCCGTTCTTTCCGATCTCCTCGGCCACATGCCAGGCAATGGCCTCTCCCTCCCGGTCTGGATCCGGGGCAAGATAAATATCGTTCACCTTCTGGCTCGCCCGCTTCAACTCTGCAAGGATCTTCTTCTTGCCCGGGATGACCACATAATGGGGTTGAAAATCCTTTTCGATGTCGACCCCGAGTTCGTCCTCGGGGAGATCCTTCACATGTCCCACGGTTGCCTTAATGATATATTCATCCCCCAAAAATTTCTGAAGGGTCTTCACCTTCGTGGGAGATTCGACCACGATCATTCCTTTAGCCATAGATGCCTCTGACCTTACCTCCGAAAGGGGATGATCTTTTTTTAACCGAAATCGGAAGGTTTTTCATCCCATCTTTCGACTGAAGCATTTCCCGGGCCACTGGAGGACGAGCCCCTTCAATTCCAAGTTCAGGAGGAGGCTCGACACCCGTCCCGGTTCAAGTTGGGTCTCTCGGATGATGGAATCGATATGGAGCGGGGCTTCGGTGAGCACGGCATAGAGGATCCCTTCCTCCTCGCTCAGCTCCGGCCCCTTCGGTTTCATTTCTTCCCGACCCTCCCGTTCCCTGCTCCATTGAGGCAGAATCTCTTCGAGAATATCGTCGCTCGATTCGACCAGCTTGGCGCCCTCTTTGATCAAACGATTCGTCCCACGGCTTCCCTCCGCTCCTACATTTCCGGGGATGGCAAAGACCTCCCTCCCCTGTTCGAGGGCATATTGGGCGGTGATGAGAGAGCCGCTATCCGGCCCGGCCTGGACGACCACCACGCCGAGAGAGAGGCCGCTGATGATGCGGTTCCGTTTCGGGAAATGGCTCCCTTCGGGGGGAGAGCCCATCGGAAACTCCGAAAGAACGGCGCCGTGGTCGATGATCTGCTGGAATAGATTTCGATTCTCCCTCGGATAGATCACGTCCACCCCGCACCCCAGGACGGCCACCGTCCGTCCCCCGCCGGAGATCGCCCCCCAATGGGCCACCGCATCGATCCCCCGGGCCATCCCGCTCACGATGGTCACACCGTGCTGGACGAGTTCCCGGCTGATCTTCTCGGTGATCCATCGGCCGTAAGGGTTCGTCTTGCGGCTTCCCACGATCGAGACCGCCAGTTCATCTTCCTTCTTCAACGTTCCCCTCAGATAAAGGATGGGGGGAGGGTCATAGATAGTCCGGAGCCGGCTCGGGTAATCTTCGTCTCCATAGGTCAAGATCTGTGCCCCGACCTGCTCGGCCAGGGAGAACTCCTTCTTGACCAGCTCTTCCCGGGGACCTCTGCGAATCTCGCTTGCGACCTTCTCCCCAAGGCCCTCGACCTCGAGCAACTCTTTGGTCGAGGCGTGAAAGACCGCCTTCGGGGTCTGGAAACGCTCGAGGAGCCGTTTCATTAAGACGCATCCCACGCCCGGAACCAGGCTGAGCGCCAACCAATAAAATTGGGCTTCGGACATCGCCTCACCTCGAAGACGTCCTGAGGCCGAGGAAGGGAAAGGATCGAATGACAAAAAAAGCCTTGGAGGCCCTGAGGCCCCCAAAGCTCCTTGGACTCCCTCGCTTCTCTTTTTTATTCCCTTAGGCCCTTATCTCCTCGTTTCGATCTCCATCTTCTCTTTGTTATAGGGCTGGATCATATCGCCCTTGTAAATGGCGTCAAAGGCCTCTAAAACCCTCGCCGTGTAAAACCCCCCGTGTTGGTCGATGATCTCGATGTTTCCGGCGATGTTATACTTCCGGGCGATCCTCTTCTGGGTCACCGGGTCCAGGATGAAGTCGGAGGCCCGAAACACGGTGTATTTGTTGCCTATCGCAATCTTCTCCCTGGTGTTGAAAGAGAGGTAGATGACATCCCCTTCGGCCATCAAATTCTTGCCTTCTTTGTTGTCTAAAACGTATCCGATGCCCTTATAATTGAATCCCGCGATGAAGCCTGCTGAGCGAATCTCCGGATAGACCTTCTTCTCCTCGACGGGTTTCTTCTCCTCGACGACTTCGGGCTTCTTCTCCGCGACCGGCGGGGGTTCGACCTTCTTCGCCTCGACGGGTTCGGGTTTCTCTACTTTCTCCTCCTTGATCTCCTTGGGTCTTTCCTCAGGGATCGGTTTGGGTTGCTCTTTCTTGGCCTCTTCGACGGGAGAGAGGCGAATGGGATTTCCGGGATAGATCCAATGGGGGTTCGTGATATAGGGGTTTCGCTGCCACAATTTAGGCCAGAGGAATGGGTCCTTTAGGAACCGTGCGGAGATATCCCAGAGGGTGTCTCCCTTTTTGATGGTGTAGATCCCCTCTGCCTCCTTCTTCTCTTCCGCGAAGGTGGCGGGGGAATTGATTGAAAAAATCGCAACCGTTGCGAGGATGCCCCAAATTATCGAAAACTTCTTCATGCCAACTTCCCCCTTTTTGCCTGAATATGGACGGTGGCTTTAAAATGATGATTCAAATTAGCCCCTTACCGAGGTTTTGTCAAGAGAATTCTTAAGCAATTTTTATACCACGCGGACCTTAAGTGCCCCAACCCTTTAATTTTACAATCAAAAAGCAATTGATTTCCCCTTTTTGGTTGTCCAAAGGCCTTCGATGTGACTAATTTTTTTGCAGTCAATACCCCTTAATGAACAATTTTGGGCCGTTTATAGGAGAGGTCCGCCCCCGACCCTCGAGCCGGTTTTTTACCGATGATGAAGATAGAGGCCCTTGATCACGGCATTAACCAAAGAACAAAGGACCCAATTCTCATCCTTTTCCCGCAGAAAAACCAGACACTCCCTATACCCTTTAAAAAGGGAAAACCCTTTCCATTCGAAGCTTGCGATCTCACGATCCTGAAGGTCTTTGACCACTCCCGACCTCTTGCCTTTTGGACCGAGTCTGGAAGGGGGGCAATAGGCGAAGAGTTCTCCGTGTGCGTCGAGAATCTCCCGCCGCAGGAAAAGAAGTCCTTTCCTTCTCTCCTCGAAAGCAAATTTTAAACCACCATCCGGAGTCAGAAGGCGATAATGGCTGGAGGTCCACCCACGATCTCTCCAGAGCACAAACTTCAATTCGGAATGGGCGTCCAAGAATTCGAGCTCGAGCGAAAAAAGGGTCCGAAACTTCGTCAGCCGAATCAACGCCCTCCCCGGAGCCGAGCCCCTCTCTTTAATTCTGAAAAGGAGCTGGCCGGCTTCATCTATGGCCTCGAAATCGACAGGGGACAAAAAGGCGCTGAGATTTCTGATTAAGAAAAAGGGGACGGTTCTATTTTCCATCTTGGATTTTCTTCGGCCTCCCGATGGGCGGCATCAACTCTTCCACAAACTCTTATATCTCTTCCTCCGATTCGCCTTGTCCTCGGAGAGCTCTCCACAAACCGGATGTTCGTCAATCAAGAGATCCTCCTTCCATAAGCTTAATAACCGATCCACCGATATTCCCCAAACCCTCACGACCCCCGTCCTCACAGGATTGAGCTTCACATATCTTCCCCAGGCTGAAAGATATCGATACTACGATATGAAATGACCGATATGATCATACCCCATCTTGTCATGTAGAAGGTAGGAAAGGTTTATCTCCTCCTGGATCTCTGTTAGGCTCCTCCCTCCTCCTGTGGCTATAAAACCAGATGGACAGGATTTCTCATCAGAAGATAATGGTAGAATTGAAATCGATACTTCTCTTTTTATCGTCCAAGATTCTCAAGATTTTTCTAATGTTCCATATCATCCCTGAAAATATCCTTACGGTTTATTCCCTTTGGCAAGGATGTGTCCCTCGGGGGCTGTCCTTTCCACTCGGGGCACAGGGCGATTCTATGGATCTCCTTATGAAATGTCAAGAAAAATCGAACCGTCCCCTTTGGTCCCTTTTTTTTGCTCCAGACTACCTTTTCGAATCTGTCGCATATGAAGTGAACGAGTACACAAGCTTGATTTTCCTCGATCCTTAGGGTAATAAAACAAATTGGTAACCGGTAGTATCTAACGTTTTTTCTGATGGCGCAGGGTTAGGGAATAAAGGCGCATGTCCCCCACCTGACCGCCCATCGCTCTTTTAACCCACTCCAAATGGCTTGGCTCGAACAATGGGATTTCTCCTGGTCCCGAAAAGAGCCGATTAATCGTATGGAGATAGGAATTTGTTCGAATTCAACTCGAAAGGAGGCGATCATATGTCATTTTTTATTTCATGGAGGAAGGCGGCAGCGCCAACGTTATTGGGGATAACCACCCTATGCGCGATTTTTGCTCTTGCCTCCTCTGGTGAGGGGCAAACCCTAACGGCCGTGATGCATTCCGGTTTGAGGGTCCTCGACCCAATCGTCACCACGGCCCACATCGTCCGGAACCATGGCTACATGATCTACGATACCCTGCTGGGGACGGACGCTCATGGGAAAATCCAGCCTCAAATGGTGGAGAAGTGGACGGTATCCGCCGATGGAAAGACCTATACTTTCACCTTGCGGAGCGGTCTGAAATGGCACGACGGCCTGCCGGTCAAGGCCGAGGATTGCGTGGCATCGATCAAGCGCTTTGCGGAACAGGACAAGATGGGCCAGATCATGATGACCCTGGTGACGGCCATGAAGGTTTTGGATGACCGGACCTTCCAAATCGTGGTCAAGGAGCCGACCGACACCGTGCTGACCGCCTTGGCCAAACCGAGCGGCCTCGTCTGTTTCATGATGCCGAAGCGGATCGCCGAAACCCCTCCCACCACGCCGATCAAGGAACATATCGGCTCGGGCCCCTTTAAATTTGTCTCCGCAGAATTCAAGCCCGGCCTCAAAGCCGTATACGAGAAGAACAAGGACTACGTCCCCCGGAGCGAACCCCCGAGCGGAAGCGCCGGGGGAAAGGTCGTTCATGTGGATCGGGTCGAATGGGTGACCATGCCCGATCACATGACCGCGGTCAACGCCCTCCTGGCCGGAGAGATCGACTACATGGAGTGGGTGCCTTACGACCTCCTGCCCATGGTCGAGGGGAAGAAAGAGATCGTCGTGACGGTGATGGAGAAACAGGGTTTCCAGACGATGCTCCGCTTCAACCATCTCCATCCGCCCTTCAACAATAAGCTCGCCCGTCAGGCGGCCATGTATGCCATCAGCCAGGAAGAGGTTTTGAAGGCCCAGGTGGGTAACCCCAAATACTATCGGACCTGCCCTGCCGTCTTCGGTTGCGGAACGCCTTTCGAAAGCTCCTGGGGCGCGGAGATGGTGGTCGGAGCCAATCTCGAAAAGGCCAGGGAACTCCTGAAAGAGGCCAAGTACGATGGGTCGCCGGTGGTCCTCCTCCAGCCCACGGACGTCTTCACCATTCGGGCCCAACCCTTAGTGATCGCCTCGGCCCTCCGGAAGGTCGGGTTCAACGTCGACATGCAGGCGATGGATTGGATGACGGTGGTGACCCGCCGAGCCAATATGGAACCGCCCGCCAAAGGCGGTTGGAACCTCCACTGCACCAACTGGCTGATCGTCGAGATCATGGACCCCCTGCGATCGCCCATCGCTGCAGCCAACGGTCCGAAGGCCTGGTTCGGCTGGCCCGACGTCCCGAAGATCGAAGAACTCCGTCTGAGATTGGCCCGTACCCTGAAACCGGCGGAACAGAAAAAACTGGTCGAAGAGATCCACAAACTGGTGATCGAAGAAGGGGTCCTCTTGCCGCTCGGGGAATTCTACATTCCGAGCGCCTATCGCTCGACCCTGACGGGCATTGTCGACTCTCCCGTTCCCTTCTTCTGGAACATTAAAAAGGCCGCAAAGTGACCCCATGCTGTCCTACATCGCACGGCGCCTACTCGCCACCATTCCCGTCATGGGAATGGTGGCGGCCATCGTATTCGCCATCCTGAGGCTGACACCTGGCGACCCAGCGGCCATCCTCGCAGGGGACGCAGCGACCCCCCAGCAATTGGAAAGGATACGCAATCAGATGGGGCTGGACCGTCCCATCCACATTCAGTTCCTCCTTTGGTTGGGGCAACTCCTTCGAGGCGATCTGGGGGTCTCCCTCATCTCGGGCACCTCCGTAGGCGGGATGATCGCCGACCGTTTCGGTCCCTCTTTGGCCCTGGCTCTCTCCACGATCCTCTTCACGGTCCTCATCGCGATCCCCTTAGGGGTGATCGCTGCCTGGAGGCAGGGGACCCTTCTCGATCGGGCCGTGATGGCCTTCTCCGTCCTCGGATTTTCGACCCCCGTTTTCGTCACAGGCTACCTGCTGGTTTTTCTCTTTTCCATCAAGTTCGGCTGGTTCCCCGTCCAGGGTTACCGACCTCTCGCTTCTGGGTTCTGGCCCTTTTACCACAGGCTGATCCTGCCGACCCTGGCCCTAAGCACCATCTACATCGCGCTGGTGGCCCGCATCACCCGCACGAGCGTCCTTGAGGTGATGGGAGAGGACTACATCCGGACGGCCAGGGCGAAGGGCGTCAGAGAGAGCGCGGTTCTGATCCGGCATGCCCTTCGCAACGCCGCCGTCCCCATCGCCACCATCGTCGGGATCGGCCTGGCCATGTTGATCAGCGGCGTCGTGGTCACAGAGTCGGTCTTCAATCTCCCTGGACTGGGACGCCTGGTCGTGGAAGCCGTCCTGGCCCGTGATTATCCGGTGATCCAGGGTCTGATTCTGCTCTTCTCTTTGATCTACATCCTGATAAACCTTGCCGTCGACATCCTCTACACCCTTTTCGATCCCAGGATTCGTTACTGACCAGATCCATGTCGGAGAATCTGAAAGAAAGTCGGACAGAAAGAACCTCGAGGGGCCTTCCCGGTCCATCGGAAAACGGTTCGATCCCATCGCCGGAGGGCGAATCCTTTCTCCTCGGACACTTTAAAAGAACGGTCTTGAAAGGGCCCTCCCTTTTGGCTCTTTTGGTGGTTGGGACCATCGGATTAGTGGCCCTCCTCGCCCCCTTTCTGAGCACGAGCGATCCCATCGCCCTCAATCCCGCCCAACGCCTGAAACCACCCTCCTTCGCCCATTGGTTTGGGACAGACTCATACGGTCGAGATATTTACTCCAGGGTCATTTACGGTTCCAGGGTCTCCCTCGTAGTCGGCTTGGGCGCCGCCCTGATGAGCGTTGCGATCGGATTGCTCATCGGAATGATCGCGGGATTTATCCGTTTGGCCGATGCTTTCATCATGCGTTTCATGGACGGGCTGATGGCCATTCCCGGCATCCTCTTGGCGATCGCCATGGTTTCCGTCGCGGGGGCAAGTCTGTTCACGGTCCTCGTGGCCATCACCATTCCCGAAATCCCGCGGGTGGTGAGGCTCGTGCGGGGGGTGATTCTGACCGTCAAGAACGAACCTTATGTGGAAGCCGCCCTTTCCCTCGGGACACCCATCCCAATCCTCCTCCTCCGCCACATGCTTCCCAACACCATCCCTCCGGCGATTGTCCAGGGGACCTATATCTTCGCCTCGGCGATTCTGACCGAGGCCATCCTCGGCTTTTTGGGAGCGGGCATCCCGCCGGAGAACCCCTCCTGGGGAAATATCATGGCCGAGGGAAGGATGTTCTTCCAATTGATGCCAGGGCTCATCCTCTATCCCGGCCTCTTTCTCTCCCTGACGGTATTGAGCGTAAACGTTCTGGGCGATGCCATGCGGGACGCCCTCGACCCAAGGATGGCTCGGAGGTTGTGACCGGTGCGAAGGCCATCCACAGAGGGTTTAAGGAATTCCGAGGACGCCATCCGATGAATCCTGAGATCAACACCAGGGTCTTGATCGTCGACGATCTGTCGGTGGCTGTGGTAGGAGCCTCCACAGTCCACAGGGTGGTCGAAAACGTCAGCTTCGATGTGCGATCGGGCGAGACCCTCTGTGTCGTGGGCGAGTCAGGATCGGGGAAATCGGTCACCGCGCTTTCCATCATGGGTTTGCTTCCCAAGGGGGCCCTCGAACCCCATGGGGCCATCTACGTCGACGGCGAAGACGTTTTGGCGGCGAGTCAGAGGCGGCTCCGGGAACTCCGGGCCACGCGCATGGCCATGGTCTTTCAGGAGCCGATGACCGCACTCAACCCGGTCCAGCCCGTTGGCAACCAGATCGATGAGGTCCTGCGTGTCCATACCCGGCTTTCCAAAAAAGAGCGCCGCGAAAGGGTCTTGGAGATGCTCGATGCCGTCCACCTGCCCGATGTGAGACACCTATACGAGGCCTATCCTCACCAACTCTCAGGGGGGCAGCGCCAGCGGATCGTCATCGCCATGGCCTTGATCCTCAACCCGAAGCTCCTAATCGCGGATGAACCCACCACCGCTCTAGACGTCACCACGCAGAAACAGATCCTCTCTCTCATCCGGGAACTCCAGGAAAAACACCAGACGGCCGTGATGTTCATCACCCACGATTTCGGGGTCGTAGCGGAAATTGCGGATCGGATCGTGGTCATGAACCGCGGCCGGGTCGTGGAGACTGGAAGGAAGGAAGAGATCCTATCCAGTCCTCGCCAACCCTATACCAGAATACTGATCTCTTCTGTGCCGAGCCTGATCCCAAAGAGTCGTCAGAAGCCCACCGGAGGAACCGTCCTTCGGGTCAGGGGCTTGAGCAAGATTTTCGCAGAAAGGAGGTTCTTGGCCGCCCGTCGCACGGTCGTGGCCGCCCGGGAAGTCGATCTGACGATCCAACGGGGGGAAATCGTCGGGGTGGTGGGCGAGTCGGGTTCGGGCAAATCGACGGTGGCCCGCTGCATCGTGCGGCTGATCGAACCTACCTCTGGCTCCATCTTCATCGATTCGACCGACTTAGCCAAACTCTCCTGGAAAAAATTAAGGCCCTTCCGGAAACGGATCCAGATCATCTTTCAGGATCCCTACCGGTCCCTCAATCCCAGGCGACAGGTAGGGGATTCGCTGGTCGAAGGCCTGTTGAATTTTGGAACGCCCCGGTCCCAGGCCCTGGCGAAAGTCCGAGAGCTACTGCGGCTGGTGGGGATGGATCCCGACTGCCTTCAGAGGTTCCCCCACCAATTCTCCGGAGGAGAACGCCAGCGCCTTTGCATCGCCCGTGCGCTCACCCTCGATCCAGATATCTTGGTCGCGGACGAGCCGGTTTCCTCTCTCGATGTCTCGGTGCAGGCCCAGGTATTGAAGTTGATCGAAGAGATCCGAGAACGAACCGGCGTCGCCGTCCTCTTCATCACCCACGACTTGCGGGTGGCAGCCCAGATCTGCGACACGATCGTGGTCATGCAGAGGGGCCGCCTCGTCGAGGCCGGCGCCGCGGAGGAGGTCCTGACCTCCCCACGTGAAGAATATACGCGTACTCTGATCGAGGCAGCCCCCGGCCGCCACTGGGATTTTCAGAACTTCAGACCGCTCTTGACAAAGGTCGCTCTGACCCCCTGACTTTCTTAACAAATCTATGAATTCCTTCATGAAGCATCCCTACACACAAACGGCATAGTCCAAAATTTAAGGGCACTCTCGAAAAAAGTGCCTCTCCCCATCCCTCATTTCCAACACCATAAGAGGACGAAGGGGTTCGAGGCCCCACCGGCGAAAACATCTCAACATATGTTTTCTTCTTGCACCATTCAAACCTTCCTCTGAAACTCCTTGTCGAAATAGGTTGAATAAGAGCCCAGGAGAACCCTCGCCAACCTGAGATCCTCTGCCCCGCTCCCGTCCCTATCCGCCAACTAATCCCTAATCTCTAATCTCTAATCCCTCCGACCGAAGGTCGCCGTCGCAATCCCTTCTTAATCAGGTCTCTCTCTCCAACCGTGATTCCTTGGGGGTCATGGTACTGGGAGGATCTGTCGCAATCCCTTCTTAATCAGGTCGGCCCGCAAGGCGGGAAGGGATCAGACATCAGGGATTTAGGGATGAGCTTTCGAGATAAGACCTACCATCTTGTTCAACATCTTCAAGATCTCCCCCACCAAAGCCTCCCGATCACGATATGTCTCCTCATCCATCCACCCTAAATCATAAGCCTTAACCAACCAATTGAGCGTCTCCGTCGCAGACCCCCTGGCAACCATTAAATAATGCACATACTCCCTCCCCCTACGGCGACCAAAACCCTCACTGATATTGGCACTAATCGACCCAGAAGACCTCAACACCTGATCCGCAAGGACTCGCCCCGCTACCCCCCTCGGAAATCTCCCCACATCTTTCACTATACTCAAAAATAGCTCATGACTCTTCTGCCAAACCACCAAATCCCGAAAATCCCTCACCCTCTCCAAAACCAATCCCCCTTATCCCTAATCCCTGATCCCTAACTCCTCCCGACCGAAGGTCGCCGTCGCAATCCCTTCTTAATCAGGTCTCTCTCTCCAACGACTGGGCATACTGAAAGGAGGGTGGATGATGCAGTTGTC
>JAOAHX010000024.1 GCA_026415035.1 Thermodesulfobacteriota bacterium
TAGCTTCCGTGTTCGGAATGGGAACGGGTGTTTCCCCTTCGCCATGGTCACCAGGAATCTTTTTAACGAGGAATATGGATGAAGGCACTCTTGAGATAAATTCATTATGGTCAAGCCGATCGACCGATTAGTATCAGTCTGCTAAGTACCTTACGGCACTTACACATCTGACCTATCAACCTCGTAGTCTCCGAGGGGTCTTATCCTGGTATCGCTACCAGGAGGGATACCTCATCTTGGGGTGGGCTTCCCGCTTAGATGCTTTCAGCGGTTATCCCTTCCGAACACGGCTACCCAGCGCTGCGACTGGCGTCACAACTGGAACACCGTCGGTTCGTCCATCCCGGTCCTCTCGTACTAGGGACAGCTCCCCTCAAGTATCCTACGCCCACGGCAGATAGGGACCAAACTGTCTCACGACGTTTTAAACCCAGCTCGCGTACCGCTTTAATTGGCGAACAGCCAAACCCTTGGGACCTGCTACAGCCCCAGGATGCGATGAGCCGACATCGAGGTGCCAAACTTCCCCGTCGATGTGAACTCTTGGGGGAAATTAGCCTGTTATCCCCGGCGTACCTTTTATCCGTTGAGCGACGGCCCTTCCATGCGGAACCGCCGGATCACTAAGGCCGACTTTCGTCCCTGCTTGACTTGTAGGTCTTGCAGTCAAGCTCCCTTATGCCTTTACACTCTACGGCTGGTTTCCAATCAGCCTGAGGGAACCTTTGCGCGCCTCCGTTACCCTTTAGGAGGCGACCGCCCCAGTCAAACTACCCACCAGGCAATGTCCCCGACCCGGATGACGGGCCCAGGTTAGAATTCCAAAACAATCAGGGTGGTATTTCAAGGACGACTCCATCCCGACTGGCGCCGAGATCTCACAGTCTCCCACCTATCCTACACAGACTATTCCGAAATTCATTGCCAAGTTGTAGTAAAGGTGCACGGGGTCTTTCCGTCTTGCCGCGGGTAGACGGCATCGGCACCGCCAATACAGTTTCGCTGAGTCCCTGGTTGAGACAGCGGGGAAGTCGTTACGCCATTCGTGCAGGTCGGAACTTACCCGACAAGGAATTTCGCTACCTTAGGACCGTTATAGTTACGGCCGCCGTTTACTGGGGCTTCGGTTCAACGCTTCTGCCGTATCGCTACGACATGACGAATCCCCTTAACCTTCCAGCACCGGGCAGGCGTCAGAGCCTATACATCGTCTTTCGACTTCGCAGACTCCTGTGTTTTTAGTAAACAGTCGCCACCCCCGTTTCACTGCGACCATGACCCGCTCAAGGAGCAAGTCCTCTCACGGATCATGGCACACCTTCTTCCGAAGTTACGGTGCTAGTGTGCCGAGTTCCTTAACCAGGGTTCTCTCAAGCGCCTTAGGATGCTCTCCTCACCTACCTGAGTCGGTTTGCGGTACGATCACCTGATTGACTTGCTAGGGGCTTTTCTTGTCAGCATGGGCTCAGTCACTTCCCCCTCGACGAATCTCGGGGTGGTCGTCACCTCTCGGTGTTTGCAATTGGAACTCCGGATTTGCCTGGAATTCCCACCTACGGGCTTGAACCAGGGCATCCAACACCTGGATGACCTACCCTTCTGCACCCCCCCATCGCTCAAACGCCAATCCGGTGGTACAGGAATATTAACCTGTTTTCCATCACCTACGCTTCTCAGCCTCGGCTTAGGGATCGACTAACCCTGAGAGGATTACCCTTGCTCAGGAAACCTGAGGTTTACGGCGTGCTGATTTCTCATCAGCATTATCGCTACTCGTGCCTGCATGATCTCTTCCATCTCGTCCAGATGTCCTCGCGGTCATCCTTCGCCCTACCATGGAATGCTCCCCTACCATCCCGAGGGTTATCGGGATCCGTAGCTTCGGTGATATGCTTGAGCCCCGTTACATTTTCGGCGCAGACTCACTCGACCAGTGAGCTATTACGCTTTCTTTAAAGGATGGCTGCTTCTAAGCCAACCTCCTGGCTGTCTGAGCGCTTCCACATCCTTTCCCACTTAGCATATCCTTAGGGACCTTAGCTGACGGTCTGGGTTGTTCCCCTCTCGTCCATGGAAGTTATCTCCCACGGGCTGACTCCCAGGATAACGTATGACGGCATTCGGAGTTTGGTTGGGTTTGGTAATCTGGTAGGACCCCTAGCCCATCCAGTGCTCTACCTCCGTCAACGAATGTCCTGAGGCTATACCTCAATATATTTCGGGGAGAACCAGCTATCTCCAGGTTTGATTAGCCTTTCACTCCGATCCACAGCTCATCCGAGAAGTTTTCAACCTTCACCGGTTCGGGCCTCCATTCGCTGTTATGCGAATTTCACCCTGGCCATGGATAGATCACCTGGTTTCGGGTCTACTCCATGTGACTAAGTCGCCCTTTTAAGACGCGCTTTCGCTCCGGCTCCTTCCCCTTGAGGAATTAACCTCGCCACATAGAGTAACTCGCAGGCTCATTATGCAAAAGGCACGCGGTCAGACAGAATACCCGAAGGGCGAACCCTTCCGGTATCCACCGTCCTCCCACTGCTTGTAAGCATACGGTTTCAGGTACTATTTCACTCCCCTCATTGGGGTACTTTTCACCTTTCCCTCACGGTACTGGTTCACTATCGGTTGCCGGGTAGTATTTAGCCTTGGAAGATGGTCCTCCCAGATTCCCACAAGATTTCCCGTGTCTCGTGGTACTTGGGTATCTTATCCAGGGGTTTCATTTCCATTTCGCTTACGGGGCTATCACCCTCTATGGCTCCACTTTCCAGTGGATTCAGCTATGGAAATGAATTCCCCCCGAAGTCCCTGTGAAGACTTCCGATAAGACCCCGCAACCTCCCGCATACAACGCTCACAGGCTTTAGCATATGCGGGATTTAGGCTCCTCCCGTTTCGCTCGCCACTACTCAGGGAATCTCTGTTGATTTCTTTTCCTGAAGGTACTGAGATGTTTCAGTTCCCCTCGTTCGCCTCCCGCCACTATGGATTCATGACGGGATATACCGGTATTACCCGGTATGGGTTTTCCCATTCGGAGATCCCCGGATCTAAGCCTGTTTAGCGGCTCCCCGAGGCTTATCGCAGCTTACCACGTCCTTCATCGCCTCCCGGCACCAAGGCATCCACCGTATGCCCTTAGTAGCTTGACCATAAATCTTGACCGTGATCCGCAAAGGGCGATCCTTGATCCACCCTTCACGGGTCACAATAGCATTGCGGTGCCTTCATCCATATTCAATTGTCAAAGAACGATCTCTTTATTCGAGAGGGATGGGAATTTATCGCTTCTTGGAATCAGAAGATCAAGCGATTCAACCCTCCTCCTGTTCTGGTGGAGATGAGCGGATTTGAACCGCCGACCCCCTGCGTGCAAGGCAGGTGCTCTCCCGCTGAGCTACATCCCCATCCACAAAACTTTCCGAAGTTCGCGAAGGTAATCCTGGTGGGCCTAGATAGATTTGAACTATCGCCCTCCCGCTTATAAGGCGTGCGCTCTGCCAAACTGAGCTATAGGCCCCGCCTCTCCGAATTTTGGCCTATAGCCTTAGCCCTCGGGAGTTTTACGTGCTATAGGCCCTTAAAAGGGGATTTCGCCCACTTCTTCGGGCCTTCTCCACCCCATTAAAAATTTTTGAGGGGTTATTGATTTTGGGATTGACCTAAGAGCTTGGATCCGGTCACCCGGAACCGAAGGCTCCTTAGAAAGGAGGTGATCCAGCCGCAGGTTCCCCTACGGCTACCTTGTTACGACTTCACCCCAGTCACCAACCATACCTTAGGCGCCTGCCTCCCCAAGTCATACCCGGGGTTAGCCCAGCGACTTCTGGTACAGTCAGCTCCCATGGTGTGACGGGCGGTGTGTACAAGGCCCGGGAACGTATTCACCGCGGCATGCTGATCCGCGATTACTAGCGATTCCGCCTTCATGGAGTCGAGTTGCAGACTCCAATCTGAACTGAGAGCGGCTTTTTGGGATTGGCTCCACCTCGCGGTATTGCAACCCTTTGTACCGCCCATTGTAGCACGTGTGTAGCCCTGGACATAAAGGCCATGAGGACTTGACGTCATCCCCACCTTCCTCCCCGTTAACCGAGGCAGTTTCCTTAGAGTGCCCAACTCAATGATGGCAACTAAGGATGAGGGTTGCGCTCGTTGCGGGACTTAACCCAACATCTCACGACACGAGCTGACGACAGCCATGCAGCACCTGTCTCGCTGTCCCCTCGCGGGGAAAGTCCTGTTTCCAGGACGGTCAGCGGATGTCAAGCCCAGGTAAGGTTCTTCGCGTTGCGTCGAATTAAACCACATGCTCCACCGCTTGTGCGGGCCCCCGTCAATTCCTTTGAGTTTTAACCTTGCGGCCGTACTCCCCAGGCGGGGCACTTAATGCGTTAGCTTCGGCACAGAAGGGGTCAATACCTCCTACACCTAGTGCCCATCGTTTACGGCGTGGACTACCAGGGTATCTAATCCTGTTTGCTCCCCACGCTTTCGCGTCTCAGCGTCAGTATCGGGCCAGAGAGCCGCCTTCGCCACTGGTGTTCCTCCCGATATCTACGAATTTCACCTCTACACCGGGAATTCCACTCTCCTCTCCCGTACTCTAGCCGGGCAGTTTCAAATGCACTTCTTCCGTTGAGCGGAAGGCTTTCACATCTGACTTACCCAACCGCCTACACGCGCTTTACGCCCAATGATTCCGAACAACGCTTGCACCCTCCGTATTACCGCGGCTGCTGGCACGGAGTTAGCCGGTGCTTCCTCCGGTGGTACCGTCAAATGCCGATGTTATTCGCATCGGCAAATTTCTTCCCACCTGACAGGGCTTTACGACCCGAAGGCCTTCATCACCCACGCGGCGTTGCTGCGTCAGGGTTTCCCCCATTGCGCAAGATTCCCCACTGCTGCCTCCCGTAGGAGTCTGGACCGTGTCTCAGTTCCAGTGTGGCTGGCCATCCTCTCAGACCAGCTAACCATCGTCGCCTTGGTAGGCCATTACCCTACCAACTAGCTAATGGTACGCGGGCCCATCCTTGAGCAGTAGCTTGCATGCAGAGGCCACCTTTGATGTCCTCCCCCGGAGGGGGGCCATTTTATTCGGTATTAGCCCCGCTTTCGCGGGGTTATCCCCAACTCAAGGGCAGGTTACCCACGCGTTACTCACCCGTGCGCCACTTTACTCTCCCGGTTTCCCAGGATTTCTCGTTCGACTTGCATGTGTTAGGCACGCCGCCAGCGTTCGTTCTGAGCCAGGATCAAACTCTCCAATGAAAACTTCTTTCGAAGTGATCATTAGATAAAGGAACAAGGACCCAGAATCAATAACCCCTTATTCTATTTTCAAAGAGCGAAAAATTCCGAGTTTATTATATAATCCAATTCTCTTTTTTTGTCAAGGAGAAAAATTTCTCAAATTTGATCGGCCTTTTCATCGAACAACTTTAATATTTTAAAATATAATTTCTATTTGTCAAGGAATTTGATACGGTGAAATCGCTTTTTGCCGGCCCTCAGGAAAATTTCCCCTTTTTCATTGAAATCACAAAGGGTTACAAGCTGGTCGAATTTTTCTACCCTCTGCTCGTTAAGATACCCCCCACCCTGTTCAATCAATCGTCTCGCCTCTGACCCCGAAGACGAAAGGGCAACCATCTCAAATAATTTAAATATTGGAATTCCTTGTGAAAATTTCTCCTTTGGAAAGTAGGTCGTGGGAATCGACCCTTCTGCCGTTTCATCCTTTCCGAAAAGGGCCTTTGACGCAGCCCTGGCTTTTTGCGCTTCTTCCTCTCCGTGAACGATCTTCGTGGCCTCGAAAGCAAGAACCTCTTTGGCTTTCCTCAGTTCGGCTCCCTTCAATTTCCCGTATTCGTTGATCTCCTCCATGGGCAGAAAAGTGAAGAGGGCCAAAAATCGCCGAACATCCCGATCATCGGTGTTGATCCAGAATTGGTAATAATCATAGGGAGAAGTCCGTTCGGGATCTAACCAGACCGCCCCCCTTTCGGTCTTGCCCATCTTTCTCCCATCCGCGGTCATGATCAGAGGGAAAGTGATTCCATAGGCCTGTTTCCCTTCAAGCCGACGAATGAGATCGATCCCGGCGACAATATTCCCCCATTGGTCACTTCCGCCCATCTGAATCAAACAATCGTAGTGTTTAAAAAGATACCAGAAATCATAGGCCTGGAGGAGCTGATAGTTGAACTCGATGAATGACAGCCCCGTTTCCAAACGAATCTTGATCGATTCGGTGGCAAGCATCCGGTTTACACTGAAATGGACCCCGATATCCCGAAGGAATTCGATATAATTCAGCCGTGTGAGCCACTCGGCATTATTCAGAAGCAGAGCCCGGTCCTCTGAGAAATCCAAAAATTTTGAAAACTGCCTCTTTTGGGCCTCGGCATTTCTTTGAATCTCCTCGTAGGTCAACAGCTGCCTCATCTCATCCTTACCGCTCGGATCGCCCACCAGACCCGTCCCCCCGCCGATGAGGGCGATGGGTCTGTGGCCGTGCCTCTGCATGTGAGCGAGGGCCATGATAGGCACCAAGCTTCCCACGTGAAAACTGGAGGCGGTCGGATCGAACCCGATGTAACAGGTGACTTTTCCCTCTAAAATTTCTGCAATCCTCTTCTCATCCGTGACCTGTTCGATGAACCCTCGCTCGCGGAAAACCTCCATCACGGATTTAAGTCTGTTCTCTCCTGCCATTCCCATTCGCCCTCCCCTCCCCGGGATCATGGGTTTAAAGGAAGACAGAGCCTCTGAATGCCATTCGCTTTTCCCGTCGCGGGATCGGCATCGATGATCACGCCCTGCATCACAATCTCATCCGTGGCCACATCATATTTCCAGGGGATCTGGGTCAGGAATCGATTGACGGCCACCTGCTTCCGTATCCCTATAACAGAATCCAAAGGTCCTGTCATCCCCACATCCGTAATATAAGCCGTGCCTCCATCCAAGATCCTCTCGTCACAGGTTGGAACGTGGGTATGAGTTCCCAAGACGGCCGTAACCTTTCCATCCAAATACCATCCCATCGCGACCTTTTCGGAGGTGGCCTCTGCATGGAAGTCGACGACGATGACCGGTGTCTCTTCCTTTAACCGGTCAATCTCCCTCTCCGCAACTCGAAAGGGACACTCGATGGATTTCATAAAGACCCTTCCTTCGAGGTTGACCACTCCGATCTTCTGCCCGCTTTTGGCGTAAAAGACCCCTGCCCCC
This sequence comes from Thermodesulfobacteriota bacterium, assembly GCA_026415035.1. Classification (NCBI taxonomy): domain Bacteria; kingdom Pseudomonadati; phylum Thermodesulfobacteriota; species Thermodesulfobacteriota bacterium. The sequence goes on from JAOAHX010000024.1 coordinate 7,243, forward strand.
CGGCCTGGAACATTCGGGGGGTAATTTGCAGGTCTCAAGATCCTCGGTTCAATGTCCAAAAAAGGATAGATCTCCTTTTTGGCCCAGATATGGTTTCCTGAGGTGAGCAAATCGATCCCCTTTTCGATCAATTCCCGAGCGATATCGGGAGTCATCCCCATCCCCCCGGCCGCATTCTCCCCATTGGCGATGGTAAAATCGATATGGTGAACGCGGACGATTTGGCCCAACAATCCCGCAATGGCCTTCCTTCCAGGCTTTCCAACGACGTCCCCGATGAAAAGGATCTTCATCCCCGCTCGTCCTAAATCCCAGAAAGAGGGAGGGAACCTCGCCTGCCTCCCTGGGGTTTACTTTGCGATCTCAACCGCTCTCATTTCCCTGATCACGGTCACCTTAATCTGCCCAGGATAAGTAAGCTCCTTTTCGATCTTTCGGGCGATGTCTCTGGAAAGGACGACGGAGGCCTCGTCTGAGATACGCTCGGGCTGCACAATCACCCGGATCTCCCTCCCCGCCTGAATCGCATAGGACTTCTCCACCCCCTGGAAAGACTGGGCGATCTTTTCAAGATCCTCCAGCCGTTTCACATAGGTCTCGAGCATTTCGCGCCTCGCCCCAGGTCTGGCCCCTGAAAGGGCGTCGGCTGCCTCCACCAAGACATCCAGTATGGTTTCAGGCTTCTCCTCCTCATGGTGGGCGGCGATCGCCCGGACGATGGCAGGGGATTCGCCATACCTCCTGGCCAATTCCGCCCCGATTTTACCATGGGGCCCCTCGACTTCGTGATCTACTGCCTTACCGATATCGTGTAACAGCCCTGCCCTCTTGGCTTGCTTCACATTCAGGCCCAGCTCCGCTGCCATGATTCCACAAAGAAAGGCCACCTCCAGGGAATGTTGATAGACGTTTTGGCCGTAGCTGGTCCGGTATTTCAATCGGCCGATGAGTTTGATCAGTTCGGGATGAATTCCGTGGACCCCCACATCAAAGGTGGCCTGCTCCCCTGCCTCTCGAATCGAAGCCTCCACCTCCTGTTCCACCTTATGGACGATCTCCTCGATCCTTGCGGGATGGATCCGACCATCACTGACCAGCCGTTCAAGCGAGATTCGGGCGATCTCCCTCCGAACTGGGTTGAATCCCGAAAGGATGACCGCTTCGGGGGTATCGTCGATGATCAGGTCAACGCCAGTTGCTGCCTCAAGGGCTCGTATGTTTCGACCCTCCCGGCCGATAATCCTCCCTTTCATCTCTTCATTTGGCAAATTGACGACCGAGACCGTCTGCTCGGCCACGTATTCCCCAGCATATCGTTGAATGGCCAAGCTGATGATCTCTTTGGCTTTTTTATCCGCCGTTTCCCTGGCCTCCTCTTCGATGCGCTTGATCTTTTTGGCAGCTTCGTGTTTGGCCTCCTCTTCCATCGCTTCCATCAAGAGTCGCTTGGCCTCTTCGGAAGTCATCTTGGCGATCTGCTCCAGCTGGGCCCGCTCCTTCTGGATCAACTCGGCTACCTTTTTCTCCTGCTCCTGAACCTGCTTCTCTTGCTGCTGGATGAACTTCTCTTTCCGGGTGAGCTCGGCCTCCTTCGCGTCCAGAAACTCCATCTTCTTGTCAAGCAAGGACTCCCTTTGGGCAATTCTCTTTTCAATGTTCAACAGCTCCTGCTTCCGCTGAGCCAACTCCTTCTCAAACTCTGCCTTCTCCTGATAAAACTGATCCTTCGCTTGAAGCAGCGCTTCCTTCTTGAGAATCTCCGCCTCTTTCTCGGCTTCTTCGATGAGGCGTTTGGCCGCTTCACGGGCGGCCCCTATTTTGGCCTCCGAAAACCTCCGGTGGAGCAGAAAACCGATGACGGCCCCAAAAAAGGCCATCCCCAGAACGAGGACAATATAAAATCCCATGGATAGATTCAATGTTCCGTTCACCTCCTCAGTGTGAGAAATTTATGTCCCCACCCCACGGGAGGTCACCCGTGGCCTGCTTGACCCTCGCCTATCGAGGCCCGGGGGGTGTGGGTGGGTTAATGGGAAAGAAGAAGGGAACGAAGGATAGATCGAGACGGGGTTTGTCTTGAGAGGGGTCGATGGCAAGACCTTGACAGAGAAAATCCCTTTGGGAATGCCCAACGCATCGCTTTTATACCTTGAAATTCGGTCACCGTATTCGACAGCAGCCCGAGGATATTCCTGCTTTCAAGACCACTCCCTCTGCTCGGGAAAATTTGCCTCGGTTCCCCTGCCGGCTTAAACTGCCCGGTGAGAATTCCCATGAGGGTCACCAGCATCATCCTGATCAAATCCAAGCCCTTCTCCATTTGGGATTTAACCGTCCAATCCCATCTCTCTCTACCCGCGGACACTTCTCTTCCCCGGATGCAGCCATTAAATGCTTTGGAGGGAGGTCCTCCCTCCATCAGCCCTTCGGATCCGTTCTTTCTAATAGATTTCAGGGTACATGATTCTCCTACGGTCCTTGCAAGAAACCTCATCCGGTAATGGTCACCTTTTGCGTTTCTTTCCCTCCTATATGGATATCTATTTTGTCAACCAGGTCTTTCGATTTGACCTCCAATTCTCGAAGCAAGGCCAACCGGTGTTCCCGCTCCCTTAAAAGGTCGTCGGCAATGTTGAGAGCCGTTAAGATGGCCACATTTAAAGTAGACACACTTCTGGTTTTCCTGGTCACCTCGTTCATCTTTTCATTCACATACCTGGCCACCTCTTGAATGTGGCTCTCCTCCGCATCGGTCTTGACGATATAAGTTTGGCCAAACACCTTTATTTCAACAGATTTTTCTCTTTCCATGGAGCTCACCCATATCCGGCCAGCCAATCTCTTTATCCCTCTCGTTAGTGGCGAGCTGGCCTCCGAGGCCATCCCATCCGAGATCCCACAGCCCCGTTTTACCCCTCAGTCTTTCATCGGTTCCCTTTCCTCGATCCTCTTCCCCGTCCCTGCCTTTGTACTCCTCGAAACCCGTTGTCCCCTCGTTCAGGAAACCGACCTTCCGGGGTTGAATTCAAATTCCCAGAACCACGCCCTCCGAGGAGAAAGAAGCCCTCACAGGTCGATGTGTCGCAGCCGGTGAAGAAGTGAATCGATCCTGTCCCTGATCGTCTCCCTGTCCTGGGATAGGATTTCCATCCTCTTTTCCAGTTGAATACGCCTCTCCTTCTCCCGGTCGAGCTCTGCTGCCAGATCCTCTTTCTCTTTTAAGAGCTCCTGATACCTTCTCAAGAGATGGTCGATTTTCTCCTCGAGGATTCCGAAAAGTCTCCTTTCCTCCTCTGGAACGAATTTTTCTTGTGTCTTCTCGAAAGGATGTTCGTTGCTCATCGTAAAACGGCGATCCTATTCAAGAGGTTAGCTTAAGCGGAGCTGAGCAAATAAGCCCGGATCAGGTCGTCGATCTCTCCGTCGAGGACCCGGTCCACTTGATGAATCACTAAATCGGTCCGGTGATCCTTCACCATCTTATAGGGGTGCAAAATATAGGAACGGATCTGGCTCCCCCAGGCGATCTCCTTTTTGTTGCTGTGAAGTTCCTCTAATTTTTCGGCCTTCTCCTTCATCTCTCTTTCATAGAGGCGGGCCTTCAATATCTTCAAGGCCATGGCTTTATTCTTATGCTGAGACCGTTCATTCTGACACTGGACGACGATGCCGGTCGGGAGGTGGGTGATCCGGACGGCGGAATCGGTCTTATTGACATGCTGACCACCTGCTCCGCTGGCCCGATAGGTATCTATCCTCAAGTCCTTTTCGTCTATTTCCACCACGATATCGTCCGGAATCTCAGGAATCACAAAGACCGAAGCAAAAGAGGTGTGTCGCCGGGCTCCTGCATCGAAAGGGGAGATCCGAACTAACCGATGGATTCCTACCTCTGCCTTAAGATAACCATAAGCATATCGCCCCGTCACGGTAAACGTAACGTTTTTCAACCCCGCCTCTTCACCTGCGAGGATGTCAATGATCTCTGTGCGGTATTTTTTGCTTTCCGCCCACCTGAGATACATCCTGAGGAGCATCTCCACCCAGTCCTGCGCCTCGGTGCCCCCTGCCCCCGCATTGATGCTGACAATAGCATTTCGTTCGTCGTGCTCCCCCCCCAGCATCCTTTTGAATTCCATCTGGCCGATCGCCTCTTCACTTCTCCGGATCCTCTCCAACAGGGCCAGGGCCTCTCCGTCATCCTGCTGTTCCTCGATCAGCTGGAGGAGGATTTCCATCTCTTCGACCCCTTTCTTCTCCTCCTCCCAGGTACTTAGGGACTCGAGAAGGGAGGTCCTCTCTTTTAAAATTTTTTGTGTAGCCTCACCCCCTTCCCAAAAATGCGGTTCTAACATCATCTTGCTGATTTCATCGAGCCTCTGTTTCCTTTTGTCTATGTCAAAGGTACCCTCGGAGATTTTCCAAGCGATCATTCAATCCTTTAATTCGTTCTCTCAATTCAGAAATCATCTTCCAATCCCCTTCATCGTCCGAATGTTCTTAGCTGGTTCTCCGCCTCTCTCTGGGCGGAATAATCTTTTTAATACCGAATCTTAGGGGAAATCGGTATATTCATAACATAAATCAAAGAAAAGATAAACATTTTTGTTTATCTTCATGAATTTATTTGAATCTTTTTCATTTTAGCAACCGGGAGATCTCCTCTCCGATCCATGCGGGATTCTTAACGACCTTCACCCCGGCCTCCTCCAGGGCCCTCATCTTTTCGCTGGCAGTGCCCTTCCCCCCGGTGATAATGGCCCCTGCATGTCCCATCCTCCTTCCAGGGGGCGCGCTGAGGCCGGCAATGAAGGCTACGACAGGTTTTTTTACGTTCTTCCGAATGAATTGGGAGGCCTCCTCCTCGGCCGTCCCCCCAATCTCCCCGATGATGATCATGGCTTCGGTGGTGGGGTCATTTTCAAAGAGCTCCAAGAGATTTACAAAATTGAGACCGATGATCTGATCTCCTCCGATGCCGACACAGGTCGATTGGCCGATCCCCTTTTTCGTCAACTGATCCACAACTTCGTAAGTCAGCGTTCCGCTTCTCGACATGATCCCGATCGGCCCGGGCCGATGAATATAACCTGCCATGACCCCGATTTTACATTTCCCTGGAGAGATAATCCCAGGGGTGTTCGGACCGATCAGCTTGGCCCCTCGTTCTTTTAAAAACTTTTTGACCATCACCATATCCAATGTCGGAATGCCCTCGGTCAAGCAGACGATCAGCGGGATTCCAGCATCCGCGGCCTCTAAGATGGCATCGGCTGCAAAGGCAGGGGGGACGAAGATGGCCGAGGCATCCGGAGCTGTCTCCTTGACCGCTTCCAGAACGCTATTGAAAACAGGGATACCGTCGACCCTCTGCCCTCCCTTCCCCGGGGTCACCCCGGCAACGATCTTCGTTCCATACTCTCTCATCTGTCTCGTATGGAAGAGCCCTTCATTCCCCGTAATGCCCTGGACCACTACCCGGGTCGTCTCGTCGATCAAAATGCTCATCAAGATCCTCCGTCATTAGGCTCGTTTTGAACCCGAGAACTCATCGGGCCAGAAAAATTTTTCATAACCCCCATCTTTTTTATGATCTTCCCTTTATGGCCTCTATGACCTTCTTGGCCCCCTCTTCCATATCGGAGGCCACGGTGAAGGCAAGGCCGGATTCCCTGAGGATCCTTCGCCCCTCCTCCACATTCGTTCCCTCCAATCGAACTACGATGGGGATCTTCACATCCACCTCCCGAACGGCCTCCGTGACCCCTCTGGCCAGGGTATCACATCTCAGGATCCCCCCGAAAATATTGATGAAAACTACCTTCACGTCGGGGTCTGACATGAGAATCTTAAACCCGTTTTTGACCATCTCTGTCGTTGCCCCTCCCCCCACATCGAGAAAATTGGCAGGTTCCGCCCCATAGACCTTGATGATGTCCATGGTCGCCATGGCGAGCCCAGCACCATTGACCATGCAGCCGACATTCCCATTGAGCTTGATGTAGTTCAGATTATATTTCGAGGCCTCGATCTCCAGGGGCGCTTCTTCGTTTAAATCCCGAAGGGCCAATATCTCCTTGTGCCTGAAGAGTCCGTTGTCGTCGAAATTGATCTTGGCATCCACGGCGATGAAGTCTCCCCCCCTTGTTAGCCCCAAGGGATTGATTTCGGCAAGGAGGATGTCCTTTTCAACAAAAACCCTGAAGAGCCCGCCCAGGACGCCTCTCAACTTCCCAACCAGGGAAGGTTCAATCCCCAGTCCATATCCAATCTTATTGGCATGAAACGGTCTCCATCCGAAAGAAGGATCGATCCATTCTTTGACGATCCTCTCCGGAGACTCCGCAGCGATCTTTTCGATCTCCATGCCGCCTGCGCGGCTGGCCATCACCACGGGTAACTCCCTGCCGCGATCGATCACAACTCCTATATAAAGCTCTTCTTGGAGGTCGATACCCTCTTCGACCAGAACCTTCCGAACGACCTTCCCCTCCGGCCCTGTTTGATCCGTCACAAGGTTCATGCCAAGGATCGCCCGGGCGGCCTTTTCGGCCTCCTCTGGACTGTTCACGACCCGGACGCCCCCTCCCTTCCCACGGCCCCCTGCATGGATTTGGGCCTTGACCACCATCTTCTTCGATCCAATCTCCTGTGCAATCTCTCGCGCCCTTTCAGGTGTCTCAGCCACCCCTCCCTTCGGAACCGGGATGCCATAACCTTTGAGAATCTCTTTCGCCTGGTATTCGTGAATCCTCATGCCCCATCCCCCTAATGGAAAGTGGGCAAATTATAACGGATTTTTAGATATAAAGAAAGCTTTTACCCCGGGGTGGATTTTTTACCCACAGGTGGATATAATTTTTCTGTATGCTGGAACAATCCAAAAGGCAGCAGATCCTACAGGATCTGAAAAGGTTGATCCTTTCCAGGGTCTCCATTGTCTACATCCTTTCCGACGAGGAGGATCGGGTCGAGGGGTTGCTCAAAGAGGTCTCCCAGGCCTTTCAGCCCAAGCCGAAACTTTACATCTGGAACCCCTTCACAGGTCTAACAGGTGAGGAAGAGACCATCGAAAATACAAAGCCCCCTTTGGAGGCGTTAGAGCGGGTGATCCAAAGGACCGACCAGGCCTTCTATCTCTTCGAGGGACTCCACTCGTTGATGGAACGCGACCCCCTTCTGGTCAGAAAACTGAAGGATGTCCATCGGGCCCTCCGGAATCGTTATACCACCCTTTTCATCGTCGCCCCGGTCCTCATCCTACCGGAGGAACTCCGTCGGGAGATGGTCGTCTATGAACTCCCGATGCCTGATACAACCGAAGTGGAGAGGGTCTTAAACAGCGTGATCATCGGAAATCCCCAGGCCGTGAAATTGAGCGAATCCCTCACCCCCGAGCTCAAAGAACGGATGGTGAAGGCCGCCCTCGGCCTCTCTTTGGATCAGGTGGCCCGTGCCTTCCGGGCCGCCCTCATCGGAAAGACAACGCTCGACGATACCGTGGTGGAGGACATCCTCGAAGAGAAGGGTCAATTGATCCGTAAATCTGGTATTTTAAGCTTGGTCACACACCGTCCTACCCTCGACGAGGTGGGAGGGCTGGAAAACCTGAAGGAGTGGCTCAAAAAGCGAAAGAACATCCTCAGTAAAGAGAGCCTGTCCTTTGGTTTACAGCTCCCCAAGGGGGTTCTGATCACCGGGGTCTCGGGATGTGGCAAAAGCCTCTGTGCCAAGGTCTTCGCCTCCTTCTGGGGGATCCCCCTTCTCCATCTCGACATGGCCAGGCTCTATGACGGGACGGTTGGAGAGCCAGAAAAATCCCTCCAGGTGGCCCTCCAGACGGCCGAGTCGGTTGCTCCATCGGTGCTCTGGATCGATGAGATTGAGGCCGGCATCAGCATCCAGAGCCAAAAGGCAGGGGGGGGAACCCAATCGAGGGTCTTCGCGTCCTTTCTCACCTGGATGCAGGAGAAAAAAAATTTCGTCTTCATTGCCGCCACAGCCAACGTGATCGAACTGCTTCCTCCAGAGGTCCTGAGGAAGGGCCGTTTCGACCAGATCTTCTTCGTAACCCTCCCCAATGCTCAGGAAAGAAAAGAGATCCTGACGATCCATCTGAAGAAGCACGGGGTGGATCTATCGAAGATGAACCTGAACATGCTGGTCAAGGTCACCGAGGGATTTAACGGGGCAGAGATCGAGCAAGCGGTCAACGGGGCCATGATCGATGCGTTTAACGAGGGAAGGCCGTTAACGGAGCAGGATGTGATCATTTCGGCAGGGAATATCGTTCCCCTTTCCATCACCATGAAAGAAGAGATCGGCAGAATGGAGCGTTGGGCCTATAATCGCGCCATCCTGGCCTCGAAATCCTAATAATCCTCTTCCTCATCCTCCTCGTAATCCTCGTAATCTTCTTCATCCTCGTATTCGTCGAGATCCTCCTCTTCCCTGGGTTCGGCCTTCTTTTTCGGTTTGGCCCGCAGATTGATCTTCTCAAGGCTTTCATCGCCCAGGTCATCGATGACCTCATTAAAGAAGAGGGCCAAAGAGATCAGATACTCTTCGGGGAGTTCTCGAAACCACTCGATCACCCTCTCTGCCATCTCGATCTTCTCGCTGCCGGTGGACTGTTCGAGAAGATCGAGGGCCTTTCGGTAATGTTTGTTAAAGGCTCGGATCATGGCGTATCGTTCCTCCTTGATCGGTCTTGCCGATTTATCCTATTATACAAACAATCCCCTTGACAAGGGGGGCCCTCAAACACCCCTTTTCCAACGAAAGAGCTCAAGAAAATAGGGATGACGGACAAAGAGCCCTTCGAAAAAGAATGGGCGAGGCTTCAGGGCACCATCCTTCGGTGCAAGAAATGTAAACGGCTATCCTCCTACGTGAGGGAGGTAGGGATCCGCCGTCCCCCGAGATATCTGAACTGGTCCTATTGGTCGAAGCCCCTTCCTGGGTTTGGAGATCCTGAGGCAAGGGTCCTCATCCTTGGCCTTGCGCCCTCTGCCCATGGAGGAAATCGAACCGGACGCATGTTCACAGGGGATCGAAGCGGGGAGTGGCTCTTCGAAGCCCTCCACCGCTTCGGGTTTGCCAATCAGCCCTATTCGGATCGGAGGGATGACAATCTGAAGATCAAGGGCTGTTATATCACCGCCACGGTGCGGTGTGCACCTCCTCAAAATAGGCCCACCGATAAGGAGATCGAGGCCTGTCGCGCCTACCTTCTAAAAGAATTCCATCTCTTGAGACATCTCCAGGTCATCGTTCCTTTAGGAAGGGTGGCTTTTCGCGAGGCCCAGAGATGCCTACGAATATTAGGATTTAAATTCCCCTCCCTCGAGTTCGGCCATGGGAAGGTCTACTCCTTCTCCCTTGGGGAGACAGGGTCGAGACCTCCCTCTTTTCGACAGGTCACCATGGTGGTCACCTATCACCCGAGCCAACAAAATACCTTTACAGGGAAATTATCTCGGGCCATGTTCCATCAAGTGTTCGAGACCGTCCGCGCGGAGCTTGATAAAGGCCCGGATGCTTTCGGCTCCGACTCCGGGGATTCGATCGTCTCCCTCCCGAAGGGAAGGTCGAGAACCTGGCCCGATCGTTCCTAAAAGACCCTGCCCCATCCTATTGGCTTTTGGCCAGTTTCTCTTTCTCTTTTTCGTAGGCCTCTTTTCCTGCTTCGATAGCGGTGCTCAGCATCGATTTCTTCTCTTCGATGACCTCCTTTCCCTTCTCCAGAACGGAGGTCACTTTGCTCTTAACCTGATCAATGACCTCCTCGGCCTTGCTTTTGGCATCGACCGCCAATCCTTTTATCTTCTCTCTCGTCTCCCTGCCCGATTTGGGAGCCAACAATAACGCCACTCCCGCCCCGATCAGGCCACCTAAAAAGAACGAAAAGATCAAAGGCCCAGCCCCATATCCACCTTCTTCGTGTTTCATCGACAACCTCCTTTCTTGTGCCTGTGGCAAATTAGACAGTCTTTTCCGCGGCATTTCTCTTTTTCATTAGGTTTCCCAAGAGGGTGCGGACCCCCTGGGTGAAACCCGCCCTCATTCCGAAGACCTCCGCCTTCGTCAATCTTCCGACGGTGCTCACGACCTCGCTTACCTCTTTCACTTGGTCCCCGATGACCCTCAGATGCTCACCCACCTCCCTCAAGGAAGCAGAGAAACGTCTCACGTCCTCCGCCACCTCATTGATATTATCCGTAAAATCCCGGACGCTCCGCAACGTTTCCTGAAGTTCGATCAGGGTTGGCTTGACCGACCGCTCCGTCGTCCGAATCAATTCTCTCAATTCCTTGGCCGTGCCTTTCAGCTCGACGACGATCAGGATAAAGAAAAGGGCTGCTGCGACCAAAGCCAAGGCGATGAGTCCCAAAAAGATCGTATTCATATCTCAAGCTCCATTCCTTCAATATTTATATCCATTATATCATAACTTCCGCGGAGGGGAAAGATTCCTTTGGCATCCCAAGAGACTTGACAAAAATAATTTTTATATGATAATAATTCTAAAAAAAATCATTGCAATGAAGGGAAAAACGAATCGACTAAAAGCCACCCCCCAACGGATGGCCATCCTGGCGTTTTTGGAAGGGAACAAAGAACATCCATCGGCCGAGATGGTTTATAAAGCCGTTTCAAAAAAATTTCCGACGATCTCCTTGGCGACCGTATATAATACGTTATCGGCCCTAACCAAACATGGCCAGCTGGGGGAACTCCATTTCGATCCCTATAAAAAGAGATTCGACCCGAATCCTCAACCACACCCTCATGCCATCTGCATCAAATGTCAGAGGATCCTCGACGTCAAAGGCGAGATCCCTCTCGACTTCCCGGAACTCGAAACAGATCGTTTTGAATGGATCGGCGCCCATATCGAGTTTTATGGGATCTGCTCAACATGCAAAGGGAAAAAACAAATCTGAAAAAAGGAGGAGAAGGATATGTCGAAGACCGAACAGTGTTTGAAAGAGGCCTTTGCAGGGGAATCTCAGGCAAACCGGAAATATCTGGCCTTTGCAGCAAAAGCCGACCAGGAGGGGTTTCCACAGGCGGCTCGACTTTTCAGGGCAGCCGCCGAAGCCGAAACGATCCACGCCCACAACCATCTCCGGGTTTTGGGGGGGATCAAAAGCACCAAGGAGAATCTTCAGGAGGCGATCAACGGGGAGACCCACGAGTTTAAAAAGATGTATCCCGAAATGATCGAAACCTCCAAAGCCGAGGGTCATAAAGAGGCCCAAAGAACCTTTCACTATGCCAACGAGGTGGAAAAAATCCATGCCCAGCTCTATCAAAACATGCTTGACAACTTAGGGAAATCCCAGGAGAGTTATCCCTATTATGTCTGCTCCGTCTGCGGATATACCTCGGAGAAAACAGCCCCGGCCACCTGCCCGGTTTGCGGGGCCAAAGGAGAGATGTTTAAGAGGATCGACTAAGAGGCCTTTCGGATCCGGTCGGGGAAGGGCAAACCCCATCTCCGATCCGGATCTAAAAAATAACACCCTCTACCGATTCCAAACCACCGTCGAGGAGGCCTTATGAAAGAACGACCCGGATTGGTGACCCTCATGGGTAACCCCCTAACGCTTTTGGGGAATGAGATCAACGTGGGAGATCAAGCTCCGGACTTCACGGTATTAAACCCTGATCTGGCCCCTGTCCAGTTCTCCTCTTTCAAGGGAAAGCGGTGTGTCCTCTGCTCGGTCCCGTCCATCGACACCCCGGTCTGCGATCTCGAAACGAGAAAATTTAACGAGGAGGCGAGCCGCCTGGGCCCGGATGTCGCGATCCTGACCATTAGCATGGACCTTCCCTTCGCCCAGAAAAGATGGTGTGCTGCGGCCGGGGTGGATCGAGTTCACCTTCTATCCGACCATCGAGAGGCTTCCTTCGGGACCGCCTATGGTGTCCTGATCAAAGAGCTGAGACTCCTGGCACGGAGCGTCTTCGTCGTCGATCCCCAAGGGAGGGTCCAATATATTCAGATTGTCAAGGAGGTCACGCACGAGCCCGATTACGATGCGGTCCTCAGGGCCCTGAAGGGTTAGCCCGAGGCGCCACCCAGAAAGGGTCAAAAGGCCCCTTGAATGGCCCCGCGTCTTAACAGCCCTCCGGGGTCCCTCAAGGGAGGGACACAATTTCCCCCTCGATCTTGTCGGTGATATGGAGGATGCCTATGGTCGCCTTATGCCAGAAGGAACGGGTGGGCGAGCCTGGGTTGAAGAAAAGGACCCCCCCGTCGTTGTGATTGGCTGGGGTATGGGTGTGGCCATAAACGATGGCCTCTACGGATTCAAATTCTTTCCGAATTCTCTTTTCGATCCCAAAAGGGGCCCCTCCGCCATGGATCAAACCGATCCGAAACCCTCCTATTTCCACAACCCTCTTTTGCGGGAAGGCCTGTTGGATCGGGAAGGGATCCATATTGCCACAAACGGCGACCAGCTCCTTCAAATTCGAAAGATATTCGGCGATGGTCCAATCCACGAAATCCCCGAGATGAAAAATCCTGTCTGCGTCTCTAAAAGTCTGTTCGACGACCCTTCTAAATTCTTTCGTCGGCTCTCTCAAATGAGTGTCTGAAAGGACCCCGATTTTCAAAAAGCGCTCCTCCGGTATCGGAATAATACCAATATAAGGTGAACCTCAAGGACTGTCAATCTCCTTACCGCTTTTCCTTTTGAAGAAAAACTGGGTTATAATAAAATTAAAGTGTCCATCGGCCGAAAGAAGAAAGCCCTGATCCATCTCGCAAAGGAAGAACTTCATCTTAACGAGGAGTCCTATCGCCGCATCCTGAAAAGCGTCGCCGGGGTGGACAGTGCGACCCAGCTTGACCGGGAGGGATTTAAAAAAGTGATGGAGCGTTTTCAAGCCATGGGGTTCAGAGGTCTCCTTCCTCATCCCTCCCATCCCATTCCCAAAGGCCGGTTCATCCCCAAAGAGAGCCCCTTGGGGTTGGATTCGATCACCCCGAGCCAAAAGGATTTCATCGACTATCTTCTCGAAGCCCTCAATTGGGATAGGGAGCACTTCAAGGCCTTCTGCAATCGGATCATCAAGCAACCCGAGCCCGTCACGAAAAGGGATGGGCAGAAGATCATCATCGGCCTTTTGGCGATCCTAAGGAAAAGGTCCCTTGATCATAAAAGGAGAACCTCATGAAAGCCTATGGGAAAATTTTTTTGGCGATTCTCCTCGCCGTCTCTTTTGGAATTCTGGCCTTGAGCCGCGAAAAAACACCGCCCTTTGTCGAGATGGAGGTGAAGGCCGTCCGGATCGACCCCGTGAGTCAGACCCCCGTGGTCATCCTCTCAGATAAAGAGGGGAGGAAGGCCCTACCGATCTGGATCGGCCTGCCCGAGGCCAACGCCATCGACAAAGAACTCAAACAGATCTCCTCCCAAAGGCCTATGACCCATGACCTCCTTCATTCGATCCTGAAACAGACCAATGTGAAGGTGAAGGAAGTCAAGATTATCGACCTCAAAGAACAGACCTATTATGCCTCGCTCTTCCTAACCCTCAATAAAGGACTCATAGAGGTCGACGCCCGGCCGAGCGACGCCATCATTCTCGCCCTGAAGGCGAAAGCCCCCATTTTCGTCTCCAAAAAGATACTGGAGCAACAGGGGCTGGATCTGCCTAAACCAGAAGGGTATGCAGAACGCCATGGGATCCGGGTCCAGGAGCTCACCCCCTCCCTCGCCACCCACTTTAACTTTAAAGGAAAGAAGGGGGTTTTGGTCTCGGAGGTGACGCCCGACAGCCCTTCCTATCCCTCCGGCCTTTTGGCAGGAGATATCATCGTCAAAATTGAACAGAGAGAGGTCGGCACACCCCAAGAATTTGAGGAAATCCTCGATGCCTTAAAATCAGGGGGAACGGTTCGATTCCTTATCTTCAGGGAGGAAAAATTCCAGGAGGTGAAGGTTTCCCTAAAACCGTAAGGGCTAATTTAAGAGGCGTTTGATGACCGGAACTTTGAAGAATTGGACCCCTTCTTCTTTCAGGATTACCTCTTCTTCCGTGGTCGCTGTGCCACGGATATTTCGTTGCTCGGCCTCGCCATGATGAATTTTAAGCGCCTCTTCGGCAAAGCGGGGGCCCACGTCCTCGAAATGCCTTTCCAGATACTCGTTGAGGACCTGCAGGGCCTGTTGGAACACTTCCTCCCCTCTCTTTCTCTCGCCGCTGCCCTTTTTGATCATAAAGGGCGAGAAGGCCCTGACCACCTGCGTGTCATCGCAGATGGGGCAATTGATGATGCCTGCGGCTTGCTGCTCCTCAAAGGAGGCGCTATCCTTAAACCAACATTCAAAGAGATGGCCATTTGAACAGACCAGATCGTACGCGATCATCTCACAAATCCCCCACGTCTTAATTTAACATTGATCCAAATTTTTTTTCAATAGGTTACAAATTGCAAATATCCCAAAAACAAATTATCATAAAATTTAAAAAGAAAGGGGGCGCTTATGGAAAGGAAGAAACCGAAATGGGGCATTCTGCTTCTGGCCTGGATCTTTTTAGGCCTTTTAGCACCTTCATTGGGGCTTGCTCAATCGAAGAAATTGGAACTCATCGGACGGGAGATCCTCAATTTTACCCTCCCCTCGTCTCAGGATCGGCTCATCAGCTATGCGGACGAGTATTACGGAAAATACCACCTCATCCTCACCTTTTTCCCGGCCGCATTCACCCCCATCTGAACGGGCGAGATGGAGGGCCATCAGAGGAATCTCTACCTCTATGAGCGCTTCAACGCCCGGGTCGCGGGTGTCAGTCGGGATGATGTGATCACTTTAAAATATTTTGCCAACAGCCTCGATCTCACCTTCCCCCTCCTATCCAATGTGACCTCCTTTCTCGGAGTGAGCGTCGGCGCCCAACCCGATGGGAAACCCATTTTCAGCAGGCGGACCATCATCGTCGATAAGAAGGGGATGATTCGTTATGTAAGGGATGGGTCGCCAGAATTTAAGGACATCCTTCTCTTCCTCAAAAAACTGAACCAAGAGGGTCAATAAAGTGCCCTTCGGGAGGAAATTGCAATGAGACGCAGATTTAGATCCATAGCCCTCTTATTCGTGGGGTTTCTCTTTTGGGGGTGCGCTTCTTTTGAGGGGGAGAAAAAGGCCGTTCCCTACCGCCTGACTCCTCAGGGCACTGTGGTCTGGGAAGAAGAATTCGAATTCGTTCCTCCCCCTCCGGACTGGAAGTTGCTTCGGGTGGAGGTGGGAGAAAATGACATCAACTTTGGATTTATGAGACCCGACCCTGGCCCTTTCCCCTCCATGACCTCCTTCGCTTACGATGAGGAGCCTTTTGGCTGTTCAACCAAGTTCGAAGAACGGGAGAGGGAGTTTTTCAAACGATTTCTCTTCAACGCCATCCTCCAGTTCCAGATCTTAGAAAAGAAGAAGGTCCAGGTCTTGGGCGGAGAGGGACTGGAGGTGACCGTGGAAGGCAAAGACCCAGTCAAAAAGGAGAAGGTCAGGGCCAAGGTCGTCTTCGGGAAGCGGGGAGAACGGATCGTTGGATTCTACATCACCCAATGGCGACCCATAGACGGAACCTATGACCTATCGGCCTTCGAAATCTTCGATAAATTTTGGAAGTCCTTTAAATTTCTAAAAAAATCCTTTTACGAAACCCTCTGACACCAAAACCTTGTGGGGAAAAAACGATGAGAGAAAAGGTGTACCAATCGACCGTGGAGATCCTTCAGGGAGACATCACCCAGCAGGATACCGAAGCGATCGGAAATGCTGCCAATTCCAGGCTTGCCGGAGGGGGTGGGGTGGACGGGGCCATTCACCGGGCGGGCGGCCCTTCGATCATGGAAGAATTGAGGGCAAAGTACAAGGGCTGTCCAACGGGATCGGCCGTGATCACCAGGGGTGGAAATTTAAAGGCCAAATACGTCCTTCATGCGGTCGGCCCGGTTTATTCAGGATCGCCGGAAGATGCGCGCCTTCTTTCCAGCGCCTACCGGAGCTGCCTCGAGCTCTGTTCTCAGCATCAGATCTCTTCGGTGGCCTTCCCATCGATCAGCACCGGCGCTTTTGGCTACCCCCTCGAAGAAGCCTCTCGAGTGGCTTTGAAGACCGTCGTCGACTATTTAAAAGACCATCCTGAGATCAAACTGGTCCGCTTCGTCCTGTTCGACTCCAAAACTCATGCAGCCTATGAACGGGCTTTCAAGGATTTGCTTAAGACAGGTCAAGGAGGTGGGGCCTGAATTTAGGGGGATGACCTTTCAACCCAGTATC
The DNA here is from genome assembly GCA_026415035.1 of Thermodesulfobacteriota bacterium. Classification (NCBI taxonomy): domain Bacteria; kingdom Pseudomonadati; phylum Thermodesulfobacteriota; species Thermodesulfobacteriota bacterium. Next base: position 23,544 of record JAOAHX010000024.1, read on the forward strand.
TTCCTCAAGGCCTCGTCAGTCTTCCGCCCTCTTGGACTTTCACCTGGCAGATAGAGCATCACCCCTTTCCCGCTTTTTACCGGAACGATTTCGATCTTTCCCTCCGAGGCCATTTTGCTCGTAAATTCAACGGGGTCTTGATTGAAATGTTTTCGGAAGGCATCGTTGAACCCGCTGAAAACACTGTGGATTCCCTTATAGGGGGCCCTCCTCAATCTCTTGATCCCCTCTAAGACGAACTCTTCCTCCGAAAGTTCGTGGTCTGCCCCCTCGAGGATCTGTTGAATGACTTCCTCCGTCAAAGGCCTTTTGGGTGCTTCCCCCGGAAGGAAGAGCATCATTCCACCCTTGAAGGGTCTCGTTTCGATCTTGCCTTCCGCAGCGAGTCGGTTGGTCGCCTCAATGGGGTTTGTCCCGAAATATCTTCGGAAGGCCTCATTAAACCCGCTATAGACGCTATGAATTCCACGAAAGGGCTCTTTCCTCAATTTTTTGATGGCCTCGATGACAAATTCCTCCTCGCTCAATCTCTTTTCCCCTTCTGCCATGGGCACCCCCTTTGAGGAACCGGCCTGAAGCTGTCTCTCTTTGAAGATTAAAAATTTCTAACCCTTTTTTAATCTTATTTTAATCTCTCCGTGTTATCTTATCGGCGAAAGAGAGAATCACTCTTTCCTCCTCAAAAACCTCCACCCTCCTTCGAATCCATCGTCATGGAGAAAACCAAAAGGCGATGGATTTTTTATTCCTATCTTTTTATGTCAAACCCTTCCTTCATCAGGGCCTCTTTGAGCTCCCTCACATTGATCTCTCTTTCTATCGCATGGAGCAGCTCTGCCCTGTTCTTCGTCTCCCCGAGCAAAATACAGCCCACGATCTTATCCTCTTTAAAGGTCACCTTGCAGTACTGACAGTTTTCGCGGTCGCTTCTCACCAAACATTCGAGCTCTCCTTCGGCATCGATTTCACCCATGGAGGTGAGATCGATACCCACCACCTTCAAGGTATTGGAGACCACCGTCCCCTGATAGGTCTCGTCTCCTCCTGCCATATTCACTCCGGCGACCTCGCCCTGTTTCTGCGCCGCTGGCCAGATGCCATAGACCCGGCCTCGATGCTCCACCACATCTCCCGCAGCATAGATTTGGGGAAGGCTCGTCTCTAGCCGATCGTTGACGAGGACCCCGTTTTTGACCTCAACCCCGACCTGCCTCGGCAGAGCAACGTTGGGTCTCACCCCCGCGGAGATGATCACCATTTCTCCTTCTACCCACCTCCCGTCTTTGAGCCGGACCCCCTCGACCCGTTCCCCTCCCACGACCTCCTCACATTGACCGTTGAGGAAGAAGGTGAATCCCATGCGCTCCATCTTCGTTTGGAGGATCTGTGCCCCTTCGGGATCCATCTGCCTGGGGAGAATTCTCGGATTATGTTCAATGACCGACACCTTGATCCCCCGTCTCAACAAGGCCCCTCCCGTCTCCAGGCCCACCAACCCTCCGCCGATCAAGATCGCTTGCCGGACCTTCTCGGAAAAGGCCTTCATCTCAAGGGCGTCTCTCATCGTTCGAAGGGTAAATACCCCCCTCTTCTCTCTTCCGGGGATGGGCGGCACAAAAGGGATCCCTCCGGTGGCCATCAAAAGTAGATCGTAGGCGTAAATCTTCCCTGACCGTGTAAGGGCCTCTTTCCGATCCGGTGAAACCTCGATCACGGGCTCTTCAAGATGGAGATCGATCCCCCGGGCCCGGTAAAATTCCGGGGTATGGATGGTCAGTTCCTTTGGGGTAACCTCTCCCGCAATCAGATCAGGAAAGCGGACGCGATAATAGAAGGGATAGGCCTCCTCCGTGAAGATGTGGATTTGACCGCTCGGGTCTTTCTCTCTGATTCGGACGGCCGCCCTCGCGCCGGCCACACCATTTCCGATGATGAGATAACGCTTCACCTCGCCATTCCTCCCTTATCCCCTTTGGAGCGTCTCCCTCAGTTCCCTGCTCAGAAGTTCAACGGTCCCTCTCGTCCCGCCTCCCAATTTTTTTCGCCAATCCCCTTCGGTTTCGAATCGCCCCTCCCCGACCCAATGGGCCCAGGGCCGTATGGCCTCCCGGATGCCGTAAAAATCGAAGGCGTCGTTCTTCAATGCCTTCGATCTGGCCATCACATCTGGGGTGACCCGGATAAAGGCCCTAAGGGCTGCCCCCGTTTTGATGCTATACTTTTTCCCAGACCAGGCATTGGGGAAGGTGGATTGAATCGCCTTGAAATAGTTGAGGAAGAAGCGCCTTCCATTCTGTTCAAACTCCTTGAACTTGCCCGGGCCACCGATTTTCTCGAGGTTATTGAAGAGGTCCCTCATCTCGCCCGCAAGGGAGGCCTGGGTCACTTTCCCCTTCCCCACGCCAAGGACCTTGATCTCCCCTCGAAGGGGGGAGGTCTCCTCCTCGTTGAGAGCTCGGATGATGTCATGGGCCAAGGCCTCGTAGGGTTGGGCATAGAGTCTGCGTCCGGTCAGGGAGATGAGATGAGAGGGGTTCAGCCGAGTATGTTTGGCGTTGATCGTCACGAAGAGTTCCACGATCTGTTGGGGGCCGAGAGAGTCGAAGACCACCGCGGGTACGTCCAGGTCCTCCTCCTTCATCTCCCGGGCGCTTAAGGCCAGTAACCGGTGCTGACCATCCAGACACCGGAGAATACCCGGTTCCTCAGGGATTTGAAGCATCCCCATGTCAGGGTTTTTCCCGAACGGTGAGAATTCGAGGCGCCTTTCGGAGATCATGATCACCGCCCCAGGGATGGCTGGCAGGTTCTGGGCTTCCCTGCAGTTGGAATAGTACTGGACCAGCTCCTGAATCTTCTTCCGAATGACAGGCCTTTGAAAGGCCCCCTCGCTCTTCCCGATCCGCTTTTCGAGCATCTCCCAGTTGATCGCATGAACCTTCGTCTTCCTTTTCTTCTCTGTCCTCGAGTCTGCCTCTGGATAGTGCAAAACCTCAAATCGGACCAATCTCTCAACGTCCTTTGCGGAGAAGGTGGTTTGAAAAAATTCCAGGCCAAACTGTTTGACCCTCAGAGCAGGGCTGGTGATCATGCTCCCTCCACCTCCTTTGCTTCGGATACCCCCTGTTTGACTTCCTCGAGTTTATCCCTCCATTACTGTCCTTCATAGCATATTTCTCTTCGTCCCAACAAGGGAGAGTAACGACATGGAAGGCCCCATACTCATTCGTCATCGGGTCGATCCCCCGGGTTCCCCTCTTTGGGGAGGGGGGATCAAAAGAGAAATTCCTCCCCCCGACGAGGGTCATAGATATCAGACATCCGTCAGGTTGACATGAAGATTTTCCCGAACGGGAATTGTAATTTTGGGCACAGAAAATTATATTAAAAACAGGGGGAGAAAGGGGTGGATCGACATGCGAAAACTCATGCCTTTGTTGGGGATGGTCTTCCATTGGGGATGGGTCTTAACGGCCTTCTCTGAGGAGGCCCCTCGAATGACCAAGGAGCAGTTGAGGAACCTCTTGGGGCAACCCGATGTAATCGTCATCGATGTCCGTTATGGCAAGGAATGGACCCAAAGCGACTCCAAGATTAAAGGGGCGGTCAGGGAAGATCCCGAGGACCTGAAATCCTGGGCCAACAAATACTCTCCTCATCAAACCCTCGTGCTCTACTGAACCTGACCCAACGAGGGGACCAGTGCCAGTTTGGCACAGGAACTAATTGCCTTGGGCTACAGGAAGGTCTTCGCATTGAAGGGCGGTTGGAAGTCCTGGATCAAATCCGGCTTCCCGGTAGAACCGAAATGAAATTTGGATTTTCCCTTGTTCCGGTCAAAGAGGGGAGGGGGAGTGGCCGATGGGAAAAGGACGGGATTTCCCCGATGAATGGGGGAACGATCCGACCGTGCAGACGATGCGTCGGATGTTTTCACGTTTAGAAAAAGCTCAGAGCCAATTATTGGACTCGCTCTCCATCGCCCCCCTCCACCCAAGGCTACGGAAGGTTCGAACCGAGGCAAGGGATCTTTTTGAGATGCTCTGGCCCCTCGCCCTGCAAAGAGGGATCGTCTCGGGCGAGGAGCAAACGGTCCTCCTTTACCTCTCATGCCTGAAGCATAGTCTAAAAAGGGAAGGGTTTGCGGTTCCGGATCACGGCGATGCAAAAGAGGAGGAAATGAGAAAATTTCTCAAGGAGGCCCTGAGGTGATCCGCCTTCGCCTTTTTGGCCGATGCCGCATCTACCACGATCCCGTCGCTCCGGTCCAGCGGGCTCCGGCACAGGTGGGATGGGAGGCGTGGTTCCGGCGGATCGATCTGGTCACCCCCCAGAGACTAAAAGGAGAAGAGTTGCTCTTACGAACGCGGGGATGGTGGACGGTCGAACCCGCGGAGGTGGCTGAGGTGGTAAAAAATTTTGGTCGCCTGGTGGTGGGAGAGGCCGGGGAGTTGATGGTGGAATGTCTGGATCAAAAGACGGCCGAAGACCTTAATAGGGCCCTTGCAGAGCGCTTCGGGGACCAGGTCTTCCTTGCCCCTTGAAACACGTTAAAAACTCTTTTCCCCACAAAAACGCTCTCCCACTCTGCCGCTCCCCTCAAAATAATACCATCCTCTTTACGACCCGGCGAAGGGACCTAACGGGGAGACTTCTTCAAGTAGCTCGGGATAAAAACCCCTTAAGGTGAAGCGGCTTGGGACCTATCGTGGAATGGCGGTCATCTCAACCAATGCGCTTTAACCCCTATCTTGGCCCGAACCTCGTCCATGACCGTTTCGGCGAGCGCTTTGCAACGTTCCGCCCCTGTTTTGAGGATTTTGGGGATGTATTCGGGCTTGTCGTTCATCTCTCGCACACGAGCCTGGATGGGTTTTAGTTCTTCGATCATGTTCCTCCAAAGGATCTCCTTACACTCGATACACCCAATCCCTGCCGTCCGACATCCCTGATCGACGTAGGCGATCTGATCTTCTCGAGAAAAGGCGGTGTGCATCGTAAAGATATTGCAATGTTCCGGATGTCCGGGATCCCTCCTCCGTTCTCGGTGAGGACAGGTGGCTGCTGTTCTCAGCTTCTCCCAGATGGCCTCTGGAGGTTCGAGAAGTCCGATGGTGTTGTTCATCGATTTGGACATCTTGGCCTGTCCGTCGGTTCCCATGATCCGGGGAGCGGTAGAAAGGAGGACCTTCGGCTCCGGGAAGGTCTCCCCGAAACGGCTGTTGAACTTCCGGGCGATCTCCCGGGAGAGCTCCACGTGCTGGGTCTGATCCTCCCCCACCGGCACATAGCTCGCCTTGTAGAGGAGGATGTCAGCGGCTTGAAGCACAGGATAGTCCAAGAGCCCCATGTTGATGTTCTGTCGATGCTGTTTCGCCTTCTCCTTGAACTGGGTCATCCTCTCCAGCTCTCCCACAGGGGTCACGCAGTTGAAGATCCAGGCCAGCTCCGTATGTTCGGGCACATGCGATTGAACGAAGACGGTGCATTTCTCCGGGGTCAATCCACACGCCACCAGAATGGTGGCGGTTTCGAGGATCCTCTTCTGCATCTGGGTGACCTCATATTCGATGGTGATGGCATGATAATCGACCACACAATAGATGCACTCATACTGGTCGATTAGCCTGACCCAGTTCCTTATTGCTCCGACATAATTGCCAATGTGAATCTCACCCGAGGGCTGAATCCCGCTGAAGATCCTGTCCATGGGTCACCTTTTTTCTTCCATCTTCTCTAAATATTCGCAGAGCATTCCCGCGGCCTTCTCGACGATGGCCATGCATTTCTCCCTCCCCCCAGAAGTCAACCATTTCTTGTTCTCCTCGGGGTCATCGAGATGAAAGCCGATGAGGTCATAACAATTTCTGCTCCCGAACTCCTTCTCAAACTGTTCCCAAAACTCCTGACATCTCTCATAAACCTTCAGCAGGGTTTCTCGATCTTTGGGGTCTGTCCGGCCCATCTTCATTCCGATGGCCATGATCGAGGCGGTAAAGGCACCGCAAAGTGAACCCTTCCGGCCAATTCCGCCACCGAATCCGGTGGCGATTCTCGGGAGGAAAGACTCTTCATATCCAACCAGATCCTTGACACTCAAGGAGACCGACTCGGCTCAGTTAAACCCTTGATCGAAATAGCCTTTGGCCTTTTCCGCAACCGAAATGGGATCGCCCATAGCCCCTCCTTTTTAAAAGGTATTGCCATTTTAAAAGGAAAGGGCCCAGTTTTCAATCCGCATCTCCTAATTCCATTGAAATTTTTAATAAGAGCAGGCCATTTTATTGAAAAATCCGATTTGACTTATAGGAATTTTCCATTAAAGGTAATTTTACCTCATTCGGGTTTTCACATAAAGATAGGAGGGAAAACATGGAAAGAACAGTCCAGTTTTTTGGCACCCGTTGGGGGATCATCTCGGTGGGCGCCTTGATCGGGATCCTCGCTCCCCTTTTACAGAGATGGGGCAACCCTGGCAACATGGGGGTCTGTGTGGCCTGCTTCGACAGGGATATTGCAGGAGCCCTGGGGCTTCATCGGGCGGCCTTGGTTCAATATATGCGACCTGAAATCATCGGTTTTGTGTTGGGGTCCCTCATCGCAGCTTACGTCTTCAAAGAATTCCGGGCCCGAGCCGGCTCTGCTCCCATCGTGCGTTTCGTCCTCGGCGCCTTCGCCATGATTGGCGCTCTGGTCTTCTTGGGCTGTCCATGGCGCGCTGCCCTTCGTTTGGCCGGGGGGGACGGAAATGCCATCTTTGGCCTGCTCGGACTGATCGGAGGCATATGGATTGGGACCTTTTTCCTCAAAGGGGGCTACAACCTGGGACGTTCTCAAAAAACCCACACTTCGGTCGGATGGTTGTTGCCCTTGATCATGCTTGGCTTTCTCGTTTTGATGTTGATCTTTCCCCGGGTGGAGGGTCAGGAAAAAAGCGGGGTGTTATTTTACAGCCTTAAGGGACCAGGCTCCCTGCATGCCCCATTAATCGTCTCCTTGGGGGCCGGCCTTTTAATCGGGTTTCTGGCGCAGAGAAGCCGTTTCTGCACCATGGGGGCCATCCGGGATTTCATCCTTTTTAAACAGACTCACCTCCTTTCAGGTTTCATTGCCCTCGTCGTGGTGGCCTTCTTCGTCAATCTGATTTTGGGCCAGTTTAAACCCGGATTTGAAAAACAACCCGTTGCCCATATGATGAGCCTTTGGAACTTCGGGGGAATGGTCTTAGCGGGATTGGCCTTCTGTCTGGCCGGGGGATGCCCCGGCCGGCAGCTCTTCCTCGCCGGAGAAGGCGATGGAGATGCGGCAGTTTTTGTTTTAGGGATGATCGTGGGAGCCGCCTTTGCCCATAATTTCGGCCTGGCAAGCTCTCCCGAGGGCGTCGGCCCTTATGGAGTCCAGGCAGTAATCATCGGGCTTCTCGCCTGTCTCTTTATCGGCCTCACCATGAGAAAAGAGTTGGCTTAAGGAGGGATAAAAATGAGTACCATGGTCGATGCCAGAGGGTTATCATGCCCCCAACCAGTCCTTTTGGCCTTGAACGAGATGAAAAAGGTCGATAAGGGAGAGATCGTCATCCTCGTGGATACGGACACCTCCAAAGAGAATGTCTCCCGGGCGGCTACCGCTCAGGGTTGGAATGTGAAGGGCATCGAACCGGAAGGGATGGGATACCGTATCACCCTTTCAAGGAAATAGGAAAGTAAAGGTTAGATAAAAAAGGGACGGATCTGTCGGATTAGCGTTTTTTTGTCTTAAAATAAAAAGGGGGAGAAAGGTGGTAAATTCGGATGAATTTCTTCAAGAAGAAAACCTTAACCGGGCTCTCCCGGACCTGCGGGTGAGCGGCAAAGATTGGTCCGACGGATCTGTCGGACGCATTAAAATCTCTGAAGCGATCGCAGGATCCGAACCTCCTGGTGGGGTTTGAAACCAGTGATGATGCGGCGGTGTACCGTGTCACGGACGAGATAGCCCTGGTCAGCACCGTTGATTTTATAACTCCTCCGGTGGACGACCCTTACTGGTTTGGCCAGATCGCTGCGGCCAATTCCCTTTCGGATATTTATGCGATGGGCGGGAAACCGTTGACCGCCCTGAATTTGGTCATGTTCCCCTCCCATAAACTGGAAATGGGTATCCTAAGAGAAATCCTGCGGGGAGGGGCCGATAAGGTTTCAGAAGCGGGGGCCTCGATTGCGGGCGGACATTCGGTGGACGATAACGAACCCAAATACGGACTTGCGGTCACCGGAGTGGTCCATCCAAAACGGATTCTGACCAATGCGGGAGCGAAGCCAGGAGATGTACTGGTTCTGACCAAGCCCATCGGCACAGGGGTCCTCTTCAATGCCTGTCGTTCCAGGAAACTTCCCTGGAAGGATCTGGAAGCAATATTACCGAAGGTGGCCTCCTTGAATCGAGAGGCCATAGAAACGGCCTTACGATTTGAGACCCACGCCTGTACCGATATCACCGGGTTTGGGATCGTGGGACACTCGCTGGAGATGGCGAGGGGAAGCGGGGTCCAAATCCAACTTGACTACGACCGGATCCCCGTTTACCCATACGCCCTGGAAATGTATCGCAAGGGAGAAACGACCGGAAGCAACAGGGCCAACCGAAAACTCTCGGAGGGGTTCTTTGAAAGGAAGAGGCCCTTAAAGGGGGAAGAGGAGGAGATTCTTTTTGATCCCCAAACCTCCGGAGGGCTTTTGATCTCCGTCTCTTCCAGAGATGCCGATGCCTTACAGGAGGAGTTGAAAAGGAAAGGGATCGATCCGGTCTCCCGGGTTGGAGAAGTCGTCCCCGCATCCTCCCCGAAGGTATTGATCCTGTAATTCAAAGGAGGTATGGGATGAAGGAGATCGATTGCCGCGGGTTGGCATGCCCTCAACCCGTTCTCACCACCAAAAAGGCCTTGGAGGAGATCGAAGAGGGCCCTTTGAGGGTCGTCGTCGATGATCTTGCCGCTCGGGACAACGTGGAACGGTTTGCCAAAAGCCAAGGGGCGAGCGTAAGCATAGAACAGAAGGGGAATGATTTTTATATCACCATAGATAAAAAGGGGGGTGGAAGCCCTTCCTCTCCTTCGAAGGCTGAAAAAGTGGTCATCTATATGAATTCCAATCTCCTCGGAGTGGGCGATGAAACCTTGGGCTCGACCCTCATCCGGTCTTTTTTCCACGTCCTGGCTGAGATGGATCCCGTCCCTTCGGCGATCATCTTCATCAATTCAGGGGTTCGCTTGACGACCGAGGGATCGGAGGTTTTAGAGGACCTTAAGAATCTTTCTCAAAAAGGGGTCAGCCTCCTCTCCTGCGGGACCTGCCTCGATTATTACGGCCTGAAGGAGAAGCTCAAGGTGGGGGTCGTGTCCAATATGTACGACATCGCAAGGACTTTATTTGAGGCAGACCGGCTGATCAGGCCCTGAGCCGCGCAGAGAAAAATCGGGACCAAGGTTGTGAAGGCGATCTATTTCGATAACGCGGCCACTTCCTGGCCCAAACCTCCTGAAGTTAGGGAGGCGATGATCCGATTCATGGATAAGATCGGAGCCAACCCGGGCCGTTCCGGCCACCGGCTTTCGATCGAGGCCGCAAGAATCCTTTACGAAGCCCGAGAGGCCCTCTCGAAGCTCTTCAATATCGGAGACCCTTCCCGGATCATATTTACCCTCAATGCGACCGAATCCATCAACCTCGCCCTGAAGGGTCTTCTCCTACCGGGAGACCATGTCCTCACCAGCAGCATGGAACACAATTCTGTGATGAGACCTCTCAGAGCGTTAGAGAAGAGAGGGGTCTTATTGAGCGTCGTCCCCTGTTCTCCCCAAGGCGAATTAGATCCCCAAGAGGTCGAAAGGAGGATTCGACCCCGGACGAAGATGATCGTCCTCAACCATGCCTCCAATGTCACGGGAACCCTGCTTCCGGTCCGAGAGATCGGAAAGATCGCAAGAGCTCATGGGATCCTATTTATGGTCGATGCCGCTCAAACCGCCGGGGCCTATCCCATCGATCTGGACGACAACGGGATTGACCTCCTCGCCTTTACCGGCCATAAAAGCCTCTACGGCCCGCAAGGGACAGGAGGGCTGGTCATCGGAGAAAACGTCACGATCGAGGAACTGAGGCCCTTGAAGCAGGGAGGGACGGGAAGTCGGTCAGAATTTGAAGAACAACCTGACTTTTTGCCCGATCGGTATGAAAGCGGAACGCCCAACACGGTAGGCATTGCGGGTCTTCTTGCCGGGGTCCGGTTCGTGTTGAGCAAGGGGGTGGAATCCATCCGGGGACATGAACATCGTCTGATGGCGATCTTGATGGAAGGGCTTCGCGACATCCCCGGCCTATCGCTCTATGGCCCTCAAAATCCAGCCGGAAAGATGGCCACCCTCTCCTTCAATCTCGGGGATTTATCCCCCTCGGAGGTCGCCTCTCGTCTGGAGGAGGATGGGGCAATCCTTTGCCGTCCTGGCCTTCACTGTTCGCCCTCCGCCCATAAAACGATCGGGACCTTCCCGGAGGGTACCGTTCGATTCAGCCTCGGGTACTTCAACACGACCGAAGAAATCCGAATAGCCGTCGAGGCGATCGATCGCCTCGCCAGAAAAAGATCCCCATGATTTACGCCGTCATCCTCTTCCCATCCACCCACCATGCGATTCGCGCCGAAAAGAAGGCCCGGGAGAACGGATTCTCCGTCAAACTCATCCCGGTCCCCCGCCACCTCAGCTCCGATTGCGGGGTCTGCCTTCGCTGCCCTCTTGAGCAGAGGGAGGCCTTGGAGACCCTATTGGAACAGGAGGGCGTCAGAATCGAAGCCGTCCACCCCCTCCCTTAGTTCCCGGACAGGTCACATTGAAGGCCGCTACAAAATAGTTTATAAAAATTTTCATGGAAACGTGGAGGCTTCTCGACACCGGGGCCCGCTCCGCCGCCGAAAACATGGCCCTCGATGAGGTGCTTCTCGAATTAAAAGCCCATGAGAAGATCCCTCCTACCCTCCGCTTTCTCCAATTCTCAAATCCTTCGGTCCTGGTCGGCCACCATCAATCCGTTGAGGAAGAAGTCCGCCTCGATTACTGCCAGCGGAAGGGCATCGAGATCAACCGGAGGCTCACCGGTGGCGGCGCCCTCTATTGGGGAGTGGCAGAACTGGGGTGGGAGATCTACATCTCCAAAACGGACCCCCGAATTCCATCGAGAATCGAAGACCTATATCGGATAATGGGCGAGGCCTCGGCCCATGGGTTGAGGCGGCTAGGCCTCAAAGCGTCCTTCCGACCCCGAAACGACGTGGAGGTGGGCGGAAGAAAGATTTCGGGCACAGGGGGGACCGAACTCTCCGGAGCCATTTTGTTCCAAGGGACGATCCTCGTCGATTTCGACGTCGACGAGATGCTGAGGGCCTTGAGGATTCCGACCGAGAAACTGCAGGATAAAGAGATCCAATCGGTCAAGGAGAGGGTCACCTGCCTCAAATGGGAGTTGGGTCGCGTCCCTTCCCTCTCCAACATCAAAGATTCCCTGATCAAAGGCTTTCAGGAAAGGTTTGGAGTCCGGTTCGAACCGGAGCCCTTGACCTCCCACGAGGAGAGGCTCTTAAAAGAGAGACTCCCCTATTACTCTTCTCCCGCCCACGTCTTTAAGGTGAGGGAGGCCCTGCCGCGGAGAAAGACCCTCGCTTCGGTCCTCAAAGCCCCCGGGGGGTTGATCCGGGTCTCCATGGCGATCGATACGAGGACCCAGGTGATCAACCAGATCCTGATCACGGGAGACTTCTTCGCCTATCCCAAAAGGGCCATCTTCGATCTCGAAAGCCTCCTGAAGAATTCGAAGGCCACTCCCTCCGGGATCGAACGGATCGTGAGGGACTTTTTCTCCACCGTGAAACCCCAAATCCCGGGTGTGAAGGAAGAACATCTCATCCAGGCGATTGAAGAGGCCCTCCAGAAGAAGGAGCTTCTCCCTTTCGGGTTCGACGAGAGCGAGACCCATCATCTCTTTCCCGTTTTAAAGCCCTTCAAAGAGGTGAGACGGCCGGAAGTCCTCCTCCTCCCTTATTGCGCCAAGGAAGTAGGCTGCCCCTTTCGGTACCAGAGAGGCTGCGATGGATGCGGGGGGTGCTCGATCGGCATGGCCGTGGAACTGGCAAGGTCTTTCCACATGGATCCGATCACGATCCAGAATTACGAGGACCTCGAGGCCACCCTTCGTCAGCTCAAACGATCGGGGGCGACCAGCTTCATCGGCTCCTGCTGTGAGCCTTTCTACGGGAAACATCGACCGGACTTCGAGAGGATCGGGCTTCCCGGCATCCTCGTCGATGTGGAGAGGAGCACCTGTTACGATCTGAACCGGGAGAAGGAGGCCCATTTAGGGACGTTCGAGAACCAGACCTCTCTCAACCTCCCTCTTCTCAAAAAGGTCCTGGAGTTCGCCCATGGGTGAATCCTATGACCTCGTCGTCGTAGGGGCCGGACCGGCGGGTGCGAGCGCGGCCCGGGCCGCCGCCCAAAGAGGGGTGAAGGTCCTTCTCATCGATCAGAGAAAGCGGGTGGGCCTTCCTGTGCAGTGCGGCGAGCTTGTCTCCCAGTGGATTTCGAGCTATGCCCCCTTTGACCCCAGAGCCATCGTCCAACCGGTGGAGGCGATGGCCGTCCATCTCCCGGATCAACCGCCCCTTTGGATGAAAAGCCCGGGATATATGTTGGACCGTCATCTTTTCGACAATGACCTTGCCATTTCAGCCGTCCTATCGGGGGCAGAGATCGCCATCGGAACGAAGGCCCTTCACGCCTCCTCCGAAGGCGTCCTTCTGCGCCGGGGGACGAAGGAAGAATGGGTCCGGGCCAGGGTGATCATCGCCGCCGATGGCCTTTCATCCACCGTTGCCCGCTCCGCAAACCAACCTCCTTTAAAGGAGTTGAGGGCCCTCCAGTACGAGGTCGTCCTCCATAGGCCGCAATCTTTCACGGAGATCCATTTTCATCCCGATTATGAGGGAGGGTATGCCTGGTTCTTCCCGAAGGGGAAGAGGGCCAACGCGGGCGTCGGTGTCGTCCCTTCAAAAACCTCTTTGCTTCCGGAATTGCTCGACCAATTTCTTCATGGCTTAAAACATTCCGGAAATTTGCCAAGGGTCGAGATCGTCTCAAAGACAGGCGGGTCCATCCCCTGCGAGCCCCGAAAGGAGACCGTCGTCGGGAACATCCTCTTTGTGGGCGATGCAGCCGGCCATGCCCATCCCATCACGGGCGCGGGAATTCTCAACGCCGTCATGGGCGGATCCATGGCGGGAAGGATCGCGGCAGAGGCGATCCTAAGCGGGAACCTAGGGATATTAAAAAATTACGAGGTCGAATGGAACGAAGCCTTCGGAGCCTCCCTCCATTATGGTTTTAGGAAGAGGAGGCTCCTCGAAGAGAACTGGAATAACAAGGAAATCGGCTTTAAAAACTTGATCCGGAAGACCTGGGTCGGTTTCAGAGAATATTATGAAGAGAGGAGAAAAAGACGTCATGGCCACCCGAACGAGTCCTGAGTATATCCAGACCAGCTTGGCCGCCTCCCTCACCCTGGGCTTCCAGCAGGGGCTCTTCCATCGGAATGCGAAGCTGAAGGGACTGAACCTCCTCCTCCATTACGAGGAGGGCTGCCTGGGAAGATGCCACTTCTGCGGGCTTTCGAGATCGAGACAGGAAGGCCCGAGGGGGAAGACCTTCATCCGCGTCGACTGGCCTCTTTACCCCCTCGAAGAAATCATCGAGAGGTCAAAGGGCAGAGAACAGATCCACCGGGTCTGCATCTCCATGATCACCCATCCCAAAGCCTACGAGGATACCCTCCATGTCATCGAAAGGTTCAAAAGGGAGACCGACCTCTTCATCAGCGTCCTCGTCACGCCCACTCTCATCCATGGCACCGAACCCTTGAAGAGGATGAAAGAAGCGGGTGCCGACCGGATCGGAATCGCCATCGATGCAGCGACCCCCGAGCTCTTCGATCAGCTGAGAGGGAAAGGAGTCCATGGCCCCCATCGGTGGGATCATTACTGGAAGGTTGTGCAGGAAGGAGTGACTGTCTTCGGAACGTTCCACGTCGGCATCCACCTCATCGTGGGCCTTGGCGAGACAGAGCTTGAGATGGTTCAGGCCATTCAGAGAGGACAGGATATGGGCGCTTTTACCCATCTCTTCTCCTTCTTTCCGGAAAAGGGAAGCCCCATGGAAGGCCATCCCTCTCCTCCCCTTGATCAATACCGGAGGATCCAGCTTGCCCGTTGGATCATCAACGAGGGGTTGGGATCGATCGATCAGATGGGGTTCGACGAGGCCGGTAAGATCGTCGACTTCGGCATGGACATCGACCCCTTGATCCAGCGGGGCGAACCCTTCATGACCTCGGGTTGTCCGGGAAGGGATGGGAAGGTAGCCTGCAACCGGCCTTACGGCAACGAACGGCCCTCCGGTCCCATCCGGAACTTCCCGTTCTTACCGGAACCGAAGGATATCGAGGAAATCAGGAAACAATTGGAAGATGGAGGCGAAACCCGAACACCTATGACGTGATCCCACCTGATCTCCCATCCTCAAAAATTCATAGGAGACGATGGGTATTCGATCTTGGCAGGAACTCTCCGTGATTGAAGACTTGATCCCACTCCCCCTGTCTGACCTCCAAACCGAGGCGTTTCGCCTTAGAAAGCTCCATTTCGGCAAGGAACTCACCTTCTCCATCCCCGGCACAGTCGCCTATCAGGATAGCACGCTTTCGTCTCGGCGGGATCGTTT